>NZ_DBNGVP010000096.1:0-32747 GCF_057119385.1 Archangium sp.
CACCACGTTGTCCGGCTTGAGGTCTCGGTGCACCACGCCCACCGCGTGCGCCACCCCCAACTGCTCCGCCAGCGCCAGCACCGCCCGGGCCGCCCACGCCGCCCCGGGGTTGTGGCGCTCCACGTACCTGTCCATGGGCAGGCCGGGCACGTAGGGGGTGACGACGTAGAGGAAGAGGGGCCCGGCCTCCGGGTGCTCGCCGTGGTGCCCATGGCAGTCCACCTCCACCAGCCGCGCCTGGTGCAGCCGCAGCAGCACCTCCAACTCGCGCCACGCCCACGCCCCCGCGTGCGGCAGGTACAGCAGCTTGAGCGCGTACAGCCTCTCGCCACGCCGGGCGCGGAACACCGTGCCGTAGCTGCCCGCCCCCAGGCGTGCCTCCAGGGTGAAGCCCGCCACCCCCTCCCCCACCTTCGGCAGGAATTCCTCTTGCGCCCCTTCCCGGCCCAACCGGTTGCGCAGCTGCCGCCACCGCCACCGGGCCAGCGCCTGACGCCGCTGCTCCGTACGCCCCACCGCTGCCTGCTCCATGCGCACCACCTCCGGAGTGGGGCAGCGTAGCATGACGCCCCCCGTCACCGGCCTCTCGCGCGGGCCTTCCTCTCGGCGCGAGCGCGTCCCCGGGAGGCCCGCTCACTGGTAGACGTCTACCAGTGGTGTGGGTAAATGTGCTCCTTCACTGGTAGACGTCTACCACTGGAGCGCCCTGGGAGCCCCTCCAGGCCTGACGCGAAGAGGCATGCATGGGGTCGCCTGGACGTCCGGGTCCGCCACCGGGAAGGGGGCGGGCTGGACTCCGCGTGGACCCGGCCCCATCCATGCGCTGTGACGCGCTCCTCCGCGCGGTGTCACGGGGGAATGTGACGTCCCCGCGGGGGGGCCCGGTGGCGTGCTCGCACGGCACGGAGGAGGGGAGCGGCCGGGAATGCTGGCCGCCCTGGGAGGGAGCTTCCCGGACCCGGGGCCAGGGGGGGCGGCCTCACGATTGGGGGCTGCTCCATCTTCAGGGCATGGCGGAGCATCCAACACCGCTGGAAACACCCGGGCACCTCCACCTCCACGAGTTCATCCGGGGACACCGCTCCCTCATCCTGGAGGAGTGGGAGCGGGCGGTGCGTCAGCTGCCGTGTACCCGGGGCCTGCCCCACCCGCGGCTCGGCACCCACCTGCCGGTGCTGCTCGAGCGCATGGCGGGGATGATGGAGGCGCGCCACCACGGGACGCCGGGCGGGCCGGCGGAGACCCCGGAGCTGGAGGCGTTGGACCGGTTGGACCTGGGCTACGACCTGGAGGAGGTGTCCGGGGAGTACTCGGCCCTGCGCGACAGCATCCTGCGGCTGTACACCGAGCACCTGGAGGAGCGCGCGGCGCACGAGCTGGCGGTGGTGCTGGGGGAGCTGGCGCACTTCCACCGGGCCTTCGACGCGCTGATGGCGGCGGCCGTCGCGCGGCATGCGCGGGCACGCGAGCGGACCTTCCAGGTGCTCGAGCGCATCTCGCGCTCGGCGGGGGGGACGGAGGACCCGGACACCTTCCTGCCGAGGCTGCTGCGGGTGATGTTGGAGGCCACCTCGGCGGTGGACTCGGTGACGCTGCTGTTGCGCGAGGGGGACGTGCTGCGGGCGCGCGCCTCGGTGGGGCTGGAGGAGCTGGTGGCCTCCGGCTTCTTCGTGCACCTGGGCGAGGGGTTCGCCGGGCGCATCGCGGCCGAGCGGCGGCCGATGGCGTTGCGCTCGGCGGGCACGTCGGCGCAGGTGAAGTCGGGGGTGTTCCGGCGCCAGGGGACGCGGGGCCTGTATGGGATTCCGCTGCTGCGGGGGGAGGAGGCCCTGGGGGTGGCGCTGATGGGCAGCCGCACGGCGTTCGACTTCTCCAACGAGGACAAGCTCCTCTTCGGCGCCATGGTGAGCCGGGCCACGGCGCTCATCCTCCAGGCGCAGCTGGCGGCGCGCGAGCGCGAGGCGCGGGAGCAGGCGGAGCGGGCGTTGGAGCGGCTGCGGGAGCAGGAGTCGCGCACGGCCCGGTTGCAGGAGGTGACGGCGGCGCTGTCGGAGGCGCTCACCACCTCGCAGGTGGCGCACGGGGTGGTGGAGAAGGCGGTGCGGGCGTTGGGGGCCGCGGGGGGCTCGCTGGGGCTGCTGTCGGAGGATGGGCAGTGGTTCGACATGCTGGAGACCACCGGCTACGCGGAGGCGGAGACGCGGGATTGGACGCACTTCCCGGCGGACTCGCCCGTCATGTACCGGGACGTGGTGCGCACGCAGACGCCGCTCTTCTACGAGTCGCTGGAGTCCGTGCTGGCCGACTATCCGCACTGGAGGGGCCATCCCGAGGTGGAGGAGTACGGGGCCTTCGTGTGCCTGCCGCTGACGGTGGAGGGCCGGGTCATCGGAGCGATGGGCCTGTCCTTCCGCCGGCGCCACCCGTTTCCGCCGGATGAGCGGGCGTGGATGGGGGTGGTGGCGGGCCAGTGCGCGCAGGCGCTGGAGCGGGGGCGGCTCTACGATGCGGAGCGGCGGGCGCGCACGGGGGCGCAGGAGGCGCTCTCGCGGCTGGACGCCATCATGGAGACGGTGCCGGTGGGCCTGGGCTTCTGGGACACGGAGCTGCGCTTCCTGCGGCTCAACGAGCACCTGGCGCGGATGAATGGCTTTTCTCCCGGGGAGCACGTGGGGAAGAGCCTGCGCGAGGTGTTGCCGAGGATCGCCGAGCAGGTGGAGCCGGTGCTGCGCCGGGTGATGGAGACGGGGCAGCCGGTGATGGACGTGGAGGTGGCGGGGGAGACGCCCGCGCGGCCGGGGGTGAAACGGTACTGGCTGGCGAGCTACTACCCGGTGCGGGATGTGGACGGCTCCGTCAGCGGGCTGGGCGTGGTGGTGATGGACATCTCGGAGCAGAAGCGGGCGGAGGAGCACCTGCGCCGGACGGCGGAGTTCCGCGAGCGCTTCATGAGCATCGTCTCGCACGACTTGCGCAATCCGCTCAATGCCATCCTGCTGTCGGCGAACGCGCTGCTGCGCTCGGAGGACCTGGGGGAGCGGCACGTGAAGGGGGCGCGCCGCATCATCACCAGCGCCGAGCGGATGAGGCGGATGATTTCGGACCTGTTGGACTTCGCGAGGGGGAGGCTGGGGGGAGGCATTCCCATCAGTCCGCGAGCGGTGGAGCTGACGGCGTTGTGCCGCGAGGTGGTGGAGGAGCTGGAGGCGGGAAGGCCGGGGAGGGAGGTGGACCTGGAGGTGGAGGGGGATCTGCAGGGCGAGTGGGACGCGGACCGGCTCTCGCAATTGCTCATCAACCTGGGGAAGAACGCGCTGGACTACAGCCCGGAGGAGTCGCGGGTGCGCTTCTCGTTGTACGGGGAGGGGGACTTCGTGCGGCTGGAGGTGCACAACGCGGGAGCGCCGATTCCCGCCGGGCGGCTGGGGTCCATCTTCGAGCCGTTCCGGCGGTTCGGGGAGGAGCAGTCACCGACGTCGACGTCGGGGCTGGGGCTGGGGCTCTACATCGTGGAGCAGATCGTCCGGGCGCATGGGGGAAGCGTGGCGGTGCGCTCCACGCAGGAGGAGGGCACCACGTTCACGGTGCGGCTGCCCCGGCATCCGGTGGGAACGGGGGTGCACTGAGGGGCCCGGCTCCGGCGTCTCCAATGGAGCCTCCATCGGGCGAGCCTCCATCGGGCGAGCCTCCATCCAGGCCCGCGTCGGGAGTGCCTGGAACGCGCTTGCCGGCCCGCCACGGCCACGTCCCCGCGTCATCAAAGGGAGACATCGTGTTGCCGAGCGGGAAGTCTGGACTCTCTGGGATGGGCACAAAGCCCGGTATCGGTGCGATGACGATCACGCCAGGCATGGTCACGGGTTCGGTGGTGACCATCAGGACTCCACTATCGGGCCTGTCCAGATCCTCCAGGGTGGGGCTGTCTCGCGACTCCGTGACGACCGTCACGCTCCCGCCATCGGGGGTCTCCAGACTCCAGACGTGATCATCCTCGTCCATCCCATCAATGACGCGCCGGAGGATGCGGCCGTCCTTGCTGATCGCGTACTTCGCGCCGTAATGCATTGGCCTGAGCTTGCGGCCGCAACGCTCGAAGTCTTCGCTGATATAGACGAAGATGATGTCGTCGCGCCGGGTGAACCGATACTCGAGTGACTCGAGTCTGGCCCAACACGGAGGGTTGGGGATACCGGGAGGGATGTAATCATTTCCGGCGATCATCAAAGCCCGTAGTACTTCACCATCCAGGTCATAGGTCGCGTTCTGCGCCTCCACCTCGACGAGTCCACTTCCGACGGACATAGGGAAGATGATCGACCTGTCGTGTCCCGCGGGCGTCCAGAATTGTTCTGGCTTGCGCACGCAACTCGAGAGCGCGATGGCGATGACGAAAATCAGCTTTCTTGGTGCCATGAAATACCCGCGGAGTGGGCTCCGGAGGGAACCCGCCTATCTCTTCTCGATCCGGTATGTTCCGTCATCCTGCCACCTGACGACCCCGCGCTCCGTCCTGTTCCATTGGCCCTGTATCTGAGTCCACGTCATGATTTCACGGGTGGCTGGAACATACTGATAGAAGCCATCGCAGGTGGGGATCGCGGGGTTCTTCGACTTCGAGAAGAAGGCGATGGTGGAAAGTCGGATCGTGCCGCTCTTCGTCTCGAGCTCCCACGGGTGGGTGCTGGCTTTTTCTTCGATGAAGTGAAGATCCTGCGGGGAGAGTATTGACCCGAATGGATGATTATGGACGGCGAAGATGTATTTGATCTCGCCTCGCTCGTAGCGCGGGTCATGCACGAACGTGGGAAGTATACAGCTCTTCCTGTTTGTCATGAAATCGTCCGGCTGCGGCAAGTCCGTCAGCATGCTCATCTCGTACTGGTGCTCCGGCGTGTAATACAGCCAGGCGCAGTACTCGGTCGCGACTCGTTTTGCCAGCTCGAGGTCCAGGTCCTGGAGGTGGCCCACGGTGGCGTTGGGCTTGGAGAGGATGAGCGGGCAAGCCGCCTTCAGCGCGTCCGCGTAGGAATCGAATGGCCCGAAGTTCTTCATCGGTCCCGGGATGCGCTCCGGATCTTCTCCGAAGCCTGGGCGCCAGACACCTTCGATGGGTCTGGGCGGGGTACACCCCATCCCGAGGAGGAGTGAGCCCAGGAGGCATGGGGTGATGCACTTTGCCGCGAACATGTGAGGAGGAGCCTACCCGCCCTCATCCAGCGGCTCCACAGTTCTTCTCTCCGCCTCAATTCGCGAGCGTCACTGCCCTGTCCGGGTTCTCGCGCGGCAGTCTCGCGGTGAAGGTGGTGCCATCGCCCGCGTGCGACTCGGCGCCCAGTGTTCCACCGTGCGCGAGGATGATCTGCTGCACGATGTAGAGCCCGAGTCCCAGTCCGCCACCGTGGTGGGCGTTCTCTCGGGTGCCGCGGCGGAAGGGCTCGAAGAGCTCCGGCAGCACGTCCCCGGGGATGGGCGCGCCCTCGTTGTGCACCGAGAGCACCACCTCGTGGGACGCCCGTCCGTCCACCGTGACGCGGATGGGAGAGCCCTCGGGGCTGTACTGCAAGGCATTGCCCACCAGGTTGGAGACGACCTGTGACAACCGTCCCGCGTCCCACTCGCCCAATCCCTGTCCGAGCACCCGCAGTGACAACCTCGAGCCGGGATGCGACGTCTCCAACTCCTCCAGCGCCTCGCGGCAGATGACGGACAGGTCCGCCAGGCACGGGTCCACGGGCATGCCACCGCCCAGCCGGCTGCGCGTGAAGTCCAGCAGCTCGGAGATCATCCGGGCCATGCGGTCCGCGCTCGAGGCAATCCGCCGCACGGCCTTCAGCTCGCGCTCGGGCAGGGCCTCGGACACCAGCAGCACGCGGGCGGACAGGGTGATGGCATTGAGCGGATTGCGCAGATCATGCCCGACGATACCGAGGAAGCGCTCGCGGAACTCCGCGGTGCTGCGCAGCCGCTCCAGCGCATTGGCGCGTTGCTGCTCCAATGCCAGACGCTCCGTCTCATCGCGGGCGGTGAGCACGGCGCCCACGTGCGAACCATCCGGCCGGCGCAGGGGCGAGGCGGTCCCGCACAGCGTGCGCACCGAGCCATCCGGCCGCTTCACCAGCCAGCGGGCGTTGTTCACCGGCCGGCCCTGGAGGGCGCGGTAGAGCGGCGTCTCCTCCAGGGGCAGCGGGTGTCCGTCCAGGGTGAGCAGTCCGAAGGTGTCGGCCCACTCGGGGGCGGACACCTGCTGGCGGGTGACACCGTGCTGGCGCTCGGCCTCGGCGTTGAAGAGCCGGATGACGCCCTTGGCGTCCGTCACCACCACGGCATCGCCACTCTGCTCGATGACCAGGTCCAACAGCGCCTGCCGCTCCTCCACCGCGCGGTGGGCGGCATGCTCGCGCTCGAGCATCGCGGCCCGCTCCGACTCGGCCCGCACGCGCTGCCGGAGCGCGCGCACCAGGAACACGCCCAGGGCCACCGCCACCACCACCGTCCCGAGGAATCCCAGCGCGAGCATCCCCAGGGCCCGGCTGGACGCCTCCCGCGTCTGATGGCGCGTCTGCCAGTAGCGCTCGCGCTCGTGGTCGGCCAGGGCGTTCAACGTCTTCTCCATCTCCATGCGGACGGGCTGCAGCTCGGCCAGCAGCCGGGGGCCGGAGGCGGGGCCCTCCTCGCGCCGGGTGGCGATGAGGTGGTCCATCACGGCGCGAGCCCGGTCCCGGGTCTCCACGAAGTGCGCCACCAGCTGGCGCTCCTCGGGCGTCCTGGGCTGCTGGCGGGTGAGCTGCCCGACGACGGTGCCGAAGTTCTCGCGGGCCTGGAGCAGCGCGTCCAGGTGGCCCTCGTCCTCCTGCAGGAGGAAGTCGCTCGCCTGGTGCATGAAGTGGGTGTGGGCCGTCACCAGTTCCTGGGTGAGGACCACGTCCTCCATATACCCGGTGAGGAGCTGGTCCTGGGAGCGCATCGCCGAGCGCAGGACGGCGAGCGAGCTGGCACCCAGCAGGATGGCCAGCAGGGCGACGAAGAGGAAACCGGCGACGGCCTTTCGCATCGGCCGGAAGAACGCGCGGGGGGCCGGAATCGTGCCGTGGGGGGTCCGAGGGAGGGGCCGGGGACGCCTGCTCGCCTGGAAAGCTGCAACGCCGGACGGTTCCAGGCATCGTAGGGCCGCCATGGTACGTCACGTCATTGTCGTGGGAGCGGGACCCGGGGGGCTGTCAGCGGCCATCAACCTCGCGGGGTTGGGGCTGAAGGTCACGGTGGTGGAGAAGGACGCGGTGCCCGGGGGGCGGATGAAGGGGCTCACCCTGGGCGAGCACGGTGAGTACGCCGTGGACACGGGGCCCTCCATCATGCAACTGCCCGGGGTGCTGGAGCGCATCTTCGAGCGCGCGGGCAAGCGCATCTCCGACTACGTGAAGCTGGTGCCGCTGGACACCAACACCCGGGTGCACTTCTGGGACGGCACGTACCTGGACACCACGCGGGACGTGGCGCGCATGGAGCGCGAGGTGGCGAAGTTCGGCCCGGACAAGGCCCCCGCGCTGCGCCGCTGGCTGGAGGAGAGCCGGGCGAAGTACCCGCTGGCCTATGAGAAGTTCATGGCCACCCACGCCGACAGCCTCGCCTACTACGCACCCTGGCGGCTGCTTTCCACCCTGCGCTTCAAGCCCTGGCAGACGCTCTACAAGCACCTGGACGGTTTCTTCCACGACGACCGCATCAGCTACGCGCTCTCCTACCCGTCCAAGTACCTGGGGCTGCACCCCACCACGTGCTCCTCGGTCTTCAGCGTCATCCCCTACCTGGAGCTGGCCTTCGGGGTGTGGCACGTGGAGGGCGGTTTCCGGGCCCTGTCGCGGGGGATGATGAAGTGCGCCGAGGACCTGGGCGCCACCTTCCGTCTGGGCACGCCGGTGGAGCAGGTGCTGGTGGAGTACGGCCGGGCGGCGGGGGTGCGGCTGGCCAATGGCGAGCGGCTCGAGGCGGACGCGGTGGTGGTGAACGCGGACCTGCCCTACGCGGCCCAGAAGCTCGTCCCCTCCGAGGCCCGCGCCGGCACGCGCCTCACGGACGCGGCGCTGGAGAAGGCGAAGTACTCGTGCAGCACCTTCATGGCCTACTACGGGCTGGACCGCGTCTACGACGAGCTGCCCCACCACCTCATCTACCTGTCCAACAGCGCGCGGCGCACGGACCGGGAGGCGCTGGAGGACCAGAAGGTGGACGTGGACGACCCGCCCTTCTACGTCTGCAACCCCACGGTGACGGACAAGAGCGGGGCGCCCGCGGGCCACTCCACCCTGTACGTGCTGGTGCCCACGCCCAACACCTCGCGGGACGTGGACTGGGCGGACACCGAGCGCACCCTGCGCGAGCGGATTCCGGCCATGCTGGAGAAGGTGGGCCTCAAGGGGGTGCGCCAGCACATCCGCGCCGAGCGCTACTTCACCGCCGAGACGTGGCGGGACGACTTCAACGTCTTCCGGGGGGCCGTCTTCAACCTGTCCCACACCTGGACACAGTTGGGGCCCCTGCGACCCCACGTGCGGAGCCCCAGCGTCGAGGGGCTCTACTGGGTCGGAGGAGGGACGCACCCCGGCAGCGGCTTGCTCACCATCATGGAGAGCGCGAACATCGCGGCCGACTACCTCTCCCGGGAGGCGGGGAAGGGGCCCCTGGCTGGCTGGCCGTATGTGCCACCGGTCGACGGGCATTCGACCGAGCCTCGTGCACGTGTGGGCTGAGGTTCCCCGGAATACATGGTAGGACTCGGAGCCTTCCGACCTGCGAACGATGAACGAAGCGCTCCAAGTCCTTCTGGCCGATGGTGTGATTGACGAGGTGGTGGGCCGCCTCAAGAGTGGCAAGGAGGCGGACGTGTATCTCGTCCGCCACCACGGGGAGGTGGTGGCCGCCAAGATCTACAAGGAGCGCGAGCACCGCAACTTCCGTAACAACTCGGGCTACCGCGAGGGCCGGCAGGTGCGCAACAGCCGCACGGCGCGGGCCATCGCCAAGGGGAGCCGCTTCGGCGTGCAGGCCGCCGAGGACGCGTGGAAGACGGCCGAGGCGGACGCGCTGGGCAAGCTGTTCGCGGCCGGCGTGTGCGTGCCCAAGCCGGTGATGTTCTACGAGGGCGTGCTGCTGATGGAGCTGGTGCTGGACCTCGAGGGGCACCCGGCACCGCGGCTGGAGGAGGCGGCGCTGACGCCCGAGGAGGCCTCGGCGCTGTACTTCGACCTGCGCAACCAGGCCATCCGGATGCTGTGCTGCGACCTCATCCACGGCGACCTGTCGGCCTTCAACATCCTGCTGGGCAACCGCGGGGCCACCATCATCGACTTCCCGCAGGTGGTGGACGCGGCGGCCAACAGCCAGGCCGAGTTCTTCTTCAAGCGCGACCTGGAGAACCTGCGCCGCTACTTCGAGGCGGCGGACCCGAGCCTGCGTGCGCGCGCCGGGGACGCGGCTGAAATCTGGCGGGCGTACACGAAGCGCGAGCTGACGCCGGACTTCGTGCCCACGGGCCGCTTCCAGGGCGATGGGCCGCGCCGCTTCTCCGGTGGTCCGCGCAACGGCGACAACCGCTTCGACAACCGGCCACCTCGGGGAGACCGGCCGCAGGGAGACCGTCCCCAGGGAGACCGGCCTCCGCGTCAGGACCGGCCCCAGGGCGAGCGCTTCCCGCGAGGCAACGGCGACGGCCAGCGTCCGTGGCGTGAGCAGGGCGCGAGGCCCCCGGAGCAGCAGCAGGGCCCTCGGGAGATGCGTCCCCAGGGAGACCGGCCGCCCCGGAACGACCGGCCCATGGGAGACCGGCCGCCTCGGAACAACGACCGGCCCATGGGAGACCGCCCGCCGCGCAACGACCGGTCGCCGCGCAACGACCGTCCGCCGCGCAACGACCGTCCCCAGGGGGACCGGCCGCCGCGCAACGACCGCCCCCAGGGGGAGCGCTTCCCGCGGGGAGACCGTGCGCGAGACGAGCGTTTCCCGCGTGGGAACGGTGAAGGCCAGCGTCAGTGGGGAGAGCAGGGCGCGAGGCCCTCGGAGCAGCAGCCGGGGCCGCAGGGCCCGCGGGGGCGTCCTCCGGAGCGGAGGAGCGATCGGCCCGATCGGGGGCCGCGTCAGCCTCGGGGCGGGGGTGGCGGTCCGGCGGTGTCCTACGTGCAGAAGTCCCCGGCCGTCCCTTCCGCTTCGCCGTCGAAGCCGGAAGACGAGTCCTAGCCGCTAGCGGTAGCGCTCCTGCCTCGGCTCGGGCTGGCACGCCACCTCGAGGAAGGTGGTGCTGCGTCCGGAGAGGAGCACCCACAGACAGCGCAGCAGACAGGTGGCTCCGAACTCCCGGTAGATGAGGCCCAGGTTCTCGAGTACCTCGCGTCCGGTGATGACTCCCCGCATGCCCGCACCCCCTGATGGACTTCGCGAGGGGCCTACTGCAAAGGCTTTGCCGAGCCCTTCCTGTCGAAATGACAGGGTGTGTTGGCGGTTGGACGCGCCAAGCCCCCCGTCTTCCGTTGGGAGATTTACGCCCACCTGCGCCGAGGTGTGACGACCCGGCGGGAAGACTGGAGTTCCTACAGACGGCCTGTGGAAAGGTTGACGTGCGCTCGTGGATGATGGGCCCGCCGTCCAACCCCTGTCCACGTAGGAGTCCCCCCATGCGTCGCACCGTCATCGCCGTTGCCGTGGCCTTCGTCCTCGGTGGTTTCTCCCAGCGCGCCCTCGCCGAGAAGCAGCCCAAGATGGAGGAGGCGCTCGTCCACCTGCGCTACGCCCTGGCCGCGCTCAAGTCCGCCTCCCACGACAAGGGCGGCCACCGCGCCAAGGCCGTCGAGCTCACCGAGAAGGCCCTGGACGAGGTGAACAAGGGCATCGCCTACGACAACAAGCGCTGACCCCGCCCGGGACCGCTTCCGGCGGGAATCCAGGGAGGCTGTGGGTTTTCCGTCTCTCTTGAAATAAGGGAATTTTCATGAGACGAATACCCGTGCTTGCGGAGCGGGGAGTCGCGCGCACCGCAATGCCTTCCCTGGAGACGGGGCATCCCCTCCCGCGGCCTGGGAGGGAGGTGCCTCGAATCAGCTGACAGCGTGGCGCGCCACGCTGGAGGTACCCCCATGAAGTCGCGGTCTCGTCTGTACGTGTCCCTGTGCCTCGGTGGATGGCTGCTCGGCCCGGCTGCGCTGGCCCAGCAGGATCCCCGCGTGGTGATCGTCAAACCCTCCGCCGGAGCGAAGGCCCCGGCCCAGGCGAAGCGCTACTGGGCGGACTACGCCAGCAACTCCATCAAGCGCAGCAACCTCGACGGCTCGAACGTCGAGACCCTCGCCACCGATACCGAGGGCCCCTACGCCACCACGTATGATCCGGAGACGGGGTACGTCCTCTGGACGAGCTCGGGCGACGAGCTGGTGCAGATGGCCCCCGCCAATGGCGCCACCGGGAGCACCATCACCCTCAACAGCTCGTTCGAGGAGTACTTCCCGGTCATCGTGAAGGGCACCGACCTCAACGTGGCCTATGGCGTGGTGGAAGGGCAGGTCGTCCGCGTCACCGAGGACAAGAACACCGGCACCGAGAAGCGCGACGTGCTGTACACGCTCTCCTCCGCCGAGGATGTGCACGGCCTGGCGCTGACGCCGGACGGCAAGGGCCTGTACCTGGGCGATCTCCAGGGCCGGATGACCCGGAAGCTGAACCTCTCCACCCTCCAGGTGACGCCGCTCGTCTACGACAACGGGGAGACGTGCACCCTCTGCCTGACGTCGCAGCCCACCTCGAGCACCTCGACCAAGAAGGCGGCGCCCGCCCCCAGGTCCTCCGCGTCCAAGGAGAAGAAGTGATGAGCTCCCGTCAGCCTCTCTTCCTGTGGGCGATCCTCGCCGTGCTGGGCGCGAGCGCCCCGGCCGGTGCGCAGACCGTCTACGGCTATGCGGACCTCCACTCGCACCTGATGGCCGAGCACAGCTTCGGAGGCGGTTGGTTCGCGGGCAAACTGGAAGGCCCCATGGACGTGGCGGTCCAGCGCTGCGACGGCAACTTCCCGCTCAAGTCCCACGCGGCCACGCGCTTCCCCATCGTGTCGGAGCTGCTCGGTGACGACACCGGCTGGCACGAGGGCAAGAAGCGCGGGTACGACCGGCGCCAGTGCCAGTACTTCCTGGGCATCAAGATTCCCGGCACCTGCCCGCAGACGCACTTCGAGCAGTGGCCCATGTGGAACGCCATCGCCCACCAGCAGATGTGGCAGGGCTGGCTGCAGCAGGCGTACCAGAACGGCCTGCGTGTCATGGTGGTGTCCGTCGCCGAGTCCAACTTCCTCTGCAGCAACACGGCCGCCTCCACGCGCCGGTACGACTGCGACGAGATGGCCTCCATCAAGCGCCAGATTACGGCGGCGCAGGGCTTCGTCTCGCGCAACAGCGGGTGGGTGGGCATCGCCACCACGCCGGCCCAGGCGCGGGCGCTCATCCAGCAGGGCAAGCTCGCGCTCGTGCTGGCCGTCGAGGTCACCCAGCTCTTCCCCTCGGGGGACTACCTCGCGCAGCTCGATGAGCTGAGGAGCATGGGCGTACGCTCGGTGCAGGTGGTGCACCATGCGGACAACCGCTTCGGCGGCGCGGCCCCCATCAAGGAGCTGATCGGCGCGGCCAACAAGATCGAGGCCATCACCTTCAGCGAGCAGACGCGCATCAACGACATCGTCTGCCGCAACAGCTCGGGCAGCTCCGGCACGTGCAACGGTGACACCTACCTCAACGAGCGGGGCCTCACCACGGATGGCCAGGCCCTGGTCCGCGCGATGATGGACCGCGGCATGCTGGTGGACGTCGCGCACCTGTCGCGCAAGGGCTTCGCCAACGTCCATCAAATCGCGCAGCAGCGCGGGAACTACCCGCTGCTCTACTCGCACGCGCACATGTGGAACACGATCGACTCCTCCGTGGACCGCCACGAGAAGTACATCAAGCAGGATGAGATCCAGATGATCACCAGCACGGGCGGCATGGTGGGTCTGCGCACCGGTCCCGAGTCGACCGTCCAGTACGGCTCCTCCGTCAGCAACAGCTGCCAGGGCTCGGCCCGGTCCTTCGCCCAGTCGCTCATGTACGCGGTGGACAACGGCCTGAAGGTGGGCTTCGGTGCGGACCTGAACGGCTTCACGTCCCAGCTCAAGCCCCGCTACAACCCCTTCACCTGCTACTCGGACTACACGCAGATCAACAGCTCGGGCGGGCCCAATGACCTGCACAAGAAGGGCCTGGCGCACGTGGGCCTGCTGCCGGCGCTGATGTCGGACCTGCAGGCGGTGGGGACGCCGTCCCATTACCTGGACCACCTCAACCGCTCCGCGGAGAACTTCCTGCAGATGTGGGAGCGCAGCGCGAGCCTGGCCACGGTGCAGACCGGCAACTGGACGGGGTGGCTGAACCGGGATGGCCCGAGCGGCTCCGGTGACTGGGAAGGCCTGGGTGACTTCGTCCTCGCCGGCCAGACGTGCTCCAGCCCCGTGGGCATCGAGTGCCAGAACACCTCCGGGGTGAACTGGACACAGACGGGCGAGGTCTACACCTGCGCTCCGACCGTGGGTGGCATCTGCCAGAACGCCGACCAGTCCGATGGCTACTGCCAGGACTACCGCGTGCGCTTCCTCTGCCCCACGAGCGGCTCGTTCAGCTACAGCGCCACCAACACCAACAGCGCGCAGCAGAACACGCCCACCCACAACGTGCTGCTCAACGCCGGGCAGACCCTCCAGCTCGGCACCTGTACCGTGGGCGGCTCCTCCGGCTCGGGTGACACGTACCTGCGCCTGTATGGCCCGGGTGGCACCCAGGTAGCCTACAATGACGACAGTTGTGGGGTGCTCACCTACATGAGCTTCACGGCCACGCAGAGCGGCGTCTATCAAATCCGCGCGGGCTGCTACTCCAGCAACAGCTGCAGCGGCACGGTGGCCTACACCCTCCAGTAGCAGGGCGGGACGCTCGGAACGGGCCCCTCGCTCCCGGAATTGACGCCCCGCGTCAGGCCGGTGGAGCGGGGGGCTCGCCCGTGTGAGGCCGGTGATCCAGGAAAATGTCGGACCGGCGCAACTGGAAACCTACAAGGTCGATAATCGTAAATAAGCAGGTCCCCGTACATCTCCCGCACCGGGCACACCCCCTGGCGCGTGCCGCACTCTCGCGAGGTAGCTCCATGTCGATCAAGAAGACGGACGGCTCCAACTACATCCCGAAGCCGAAGCCTCCCGAGCCGAAGCCCGTCGAGACGAAGGCGAAGCCGAACACGACGGCGCAGACGGCCACCGGTAACCAGAGTGGTGCGACGCGCACGGCGGGCAACCAGGTCCGGCCGCAGCAGACGCGGGACGGGTTCGACGGCGGCAAGGCGCCCACCTCGACGGCGCGCGGCCAGCAGGCGCAGAAGCTGGGCTCCACCACGGCGCCCACGACGGCGCAGACCAACGCGGCGGCGGACAAGGGCGCGCTGGCGAAGATCGGCCTGACGGAGGATGACCTCAAGAAGGCGGGCCAGGCGGCGCGTCCGCACCTGGAGAAGGCCGTGCAGTCGGTGGCGGGCGGCCACCCGGAGCAGGCGCTGGAGCACCTGCGCAACGCGGCGCTGTCCTCGCCCGAGGTGGCGCAGAAGGCCATCCGCGGCCTGGCGCAGAACCTGCCCGAGGGTCCGGCCAAGACGCTGCTGACGGATGAGAAGGTGGCCAAGGAGCTGGTGACCAACAACCAGCTGCACGCCTCCATCGGCAAGCTCATCCAGAACCCCGGCGACACGGGCGCCGTGCGCGAGCTGCTCAACAACGCCCCCGCGCGCGACGCGGTGCTGGGCGCGCTCGGCAACGACCCGCAGATCAAGGCGCAGCTGGCCAAGGTCGGCCTGGAGCCCAAGGACCTGGTCGAGGCGGGCGCCGCCGCGCCGAAGCTCTGGGACGCCGCCGAGAAGATCAAGGCGGGTGATGTGAAGGGCGGTCTGGCGGACATCCAGGCGGCGGTCGAGGCCGCGCCGGGACTTGCCGCCAAGATCGGCGAGAAGGTCGAGAAGCTCTTGCCGCAGAGCGTGAAGGACCAGTTCGCCAAGCTGGGCATCACGTCCGAGCAGATCCGCACGGCGGGCCCGGCGCTGCCGCACCTCTATGAGGCGGCGGACGCGGCCTCGAAGCAGGATTGGGGCAAGGCGTTCAACGCGCTGAAGGAGGCGGCCATCGCCGCCCCGGACCTCACCACGCAGGCCATGAAGGGCCTGGCGCAGCAGCTGCCGCCGCAGCTGGGCGCGGTGAAGACGCTGCTGACGGACGACAAGTTCCTCAAGGAGGTCGTCACCAACCGCGACCTGCACAGCCAGGTGGGCAAGCTCTTCGACGAGTCCACCCGGATGGAGGGCCTGCGTGGGCTGCTCAACAACGACAAGGTGCGGGACTCGGCGCTCACGGCGCTGGGCAACGACCCCAAGGTCAAGGAGCAGCTGGCCAAGATTGGCCTGGAGCCCAAGGACCTCGTGGACGCGGGCAAGGCCGCGCCCAAGCTCCTGGACGCCGCCGAGAAGATCAAGGCCGGCGATGTGAAGGGCGGTCTGGAGGACATCCAGAAGGCCGTGGAGGCCGCGCCGGGGCTGGCCGCCAAGATTGGCGACAAGCTGCTGAAGATCCTCCCGCAGGGCGTGAAGGATCAGTTCGCCAAGCTGGGCATCACCCCGGAGCAGATCCGCACGGCGGGCCCGGCGCTGCCGCACCTCTATGAGGCGGCGGACGCGGCCTCGAAGCAGGACTGGGGCAAGGCGTTCAACGCGCTGAAGGAGGCGGCCATCGCCGCCCCGGACCTCACCACGCAGGCCATGAAGGGCCTGGCGCAGCAGCTGCCGCCGCAGCTCGGCGCGGTGAAGACGCTGCTGACGGACGACAAGTTCCTCAAGGAGGTCGTCACCAACCGCGACCTGCACTCGCAGGTGGGCAAGCTCTTCAACGAGTCCACCCGGATGGAGGGACTGCGCGGGCTGCTCAACAACGACAAGGTGCGTGACACGGCGCTCACCGCGCTGGGCAACGACCCCAAGGTCAAGGAGCAGCTGGCGAAGATTGGCCTGGAGCCCAAGGACCTAGTCGAGGCCGGCAAGGCCGCGCCGAAGCTCTTCGACGCCTTCGACAAGATCCAGAAGGGCGACGTGAAGGGCGGTCTGGCGGACATCCAGGCGGCGGTCGAGGCCGCGCCGGGGCTGGCCGCCAAGATTGGCAACAAGCTGGTGGACGCGCTGCCGCAGGGCGTGAAGGACCAGTTCGCGAAGCTGGGCATCACCGAGCAGCAGATCCGCACGGCGGGTCCGGCGCTGCCGCACCTGTTCGAGGCGGCGGACGCGGCGTCCAAGCAGGACTGGGGCAAGGCCTTCAACGCGCTGAAGGAGGCGGCCATCGCCGCCCCGGACCTCACCACGCAGGCGCTCAAGGGGCTCGCGCAGCAGCTGCCGCCGCAGCTGGGCGCGGTGAAGACGCTGCTGACGGACGAGAAGTTCCTCAAGGAGCTCGTCACCAACCGCGACCTGCACTCGCAGGTGGGCAAGCTCTTCAACGAGTCCACGCGGCTCGAGGGCCTGCGCGGGCTGCTCGGCAACGACGCGGCGCGCGACA
Source organism: Archangium sp. (assembly GCF_057119385.1). Classification (NCBI taxonomy): domain Bacteria; kingdom Pseudomonadati; phylum Myxococcota; class Myxococcia; order Myxococcales; family Archangiaceae; genus Archangium; species Archangium sp. Next base: position 16,643 of record NZ_DBNGVP010000096.1, read on the forward strand.
CGGCGCTCACGGCGCTGAGCAACGACCCCAAGGTCCAGGAGATGCTGACCAAGGCGGGCCTGACGCAGCAGGATCTGCTCCAGGCCGGCAAGGCGGCGCCGCACCTGTTCGACGCGGTGAAGGCCTTCTCCGAGGGGAAGATCGACGACGGCATCACCGCGCTGGGCGCGGCGGCCGAGGCGGCGCCGGAGCTGCTGAACAAGATTGGCGAGAAGCTGATCAACAAGCTGCCCGAGGGCCTGCGCAAGAACATCACCGACCTGGGGATTACCCCGTCCGAGCTCATCCAGGCGGGCCGCGCGCTGCCGGACCTGCTCAAGGCGGGCCAGGCGCTGGGCCAGGGTGACTTCCAGCAGGCGCTCTCGAGCCTGCAGTCCGCGGCGGGCAAGATGCCGCCGTCCATCATCGAGAAGGCCATCACCACGACGGCCGGCAAGCTCCCGGACGAGGGCTTCGGTGGCGTGGTGAAGTCGATGCTCACGGACAAGGACTTCGTCCACCAGCTGGTGGCGAACCCGGACGTGCACGCGGCGTTCGGCAAGATGATGTCGGGCGACCTGGTGCAGGGCACGAAGGACCTGCTGACCAACCCGGCGCTGGCGGCGGCCGCGGGCAACGCGCTCGCGAAGAACACGCAGCTGATGGAGAAGCTCAAGCCCTTCGGCATCGAGACGGGCGCGGACATCGCGGCGCTGGGCGGCTCGGTGTTCGACGTGATGCAGGCGGGCCAGCAGATCGCCCAGGGCAAGCCGGGCGAGGCGCTGAAGACGCTGGGCAAGGCGCTGGCGGACGTGCCGCCGGAGCTGCGCGGGCGCATGGCGGGCAAGCTGGCCGAGAAGCTGGGCGCGCCGGCGTGGGCCAAGGACACCATCGTCGCGGCGGCGAGCCTGCTGGGCAACGACCAGGTGGGCCAGGCGCTGGGCGACGCGTTCGCGGCGCTCAAGAACGGGGACGTCAGCGGCTTCGTGAAGGGCCTGGCCACCACGGGCAAGACGATCGCCCAGACGGCGCCGGACGCGGCCAAGGCGTTCCTCAACTCGCTGTCGCACATCCCGGGCAGCCTGGGTGAGCTGTTCAAGGACACCCAGCTCAACGCGGCCATGGTGGACTCGGGCGCGGTGACGAACCTGTTCGAGGCGGCGGAGAAGCTGTCGACGGGTGACATCGGCGGGGCGCTGAAGGAGATCGCCGAGGCGGGTGGCGCGCTGCTGACGCAGGGAGACCACTTCGAGGTGGCGGGCCAGGAGCTGCCGTTCGGGCGTCAGGGCATCGAGAACATGACGCGGCTGTTCGGCCGGTTCGTGGACGCGCTGCCGGACGAGCTGAAGGAGAAGATCGCCAAGGAGTCGGCGAAGTTCGCGGCGAAGGCGGGCCTGAAGTCGGTGCCGCTGCTGGGCAACATCATCAGCGCGGGCAGCGCGATTGGCAGCGCGAAGGACCTGTGGGACGAGCTGCGCAAGGACCCGAAGGACGGGCTGGACATCGCGCTGGCGGCGGGCCAGCTGGGCCTGGACGTGGCCGGAGCGATCCCGGGTCTGAACAGCATCACGGGCCCGCTGCAGATGGTGCTGGGCACGGCGAAGGTCATCAAGGGAGCGGCGGACCTGATCGGCGACGTGCGCCAGTTCCAGCAGAGCCTCGTCGGAGCCTGAGCCAGGGAAGTCCGAGCCAGGGCAATCCAAGCCCCTCGCCCCCAAGAACCCCTCTCCCGCCGGGAGAGGGACAGGGTGAGGGTCTGCCCGCGTGACGCGGTCCGTCACGGTGGTTGGAGCCAAAAACATCCAGAAAGGGACTCCCATGGGGAGGGAGGGGCAGGTGGGTGTAAGGTGCGCGCGGGCTCCTCGCGGTGGGGGAGCGCCTTGCTACGAGCACAATCACTCATGAAGAGTCTGAAGCTGGCGGTTCTGCCCCTGATGACGCTGCTCGCGGTGCCGGCCGAGGCCGCGCCGCGCGTGAAGGTCATCCTCCCGGAGAAGACGAAGAACACCTGCATCCGCAAGGTGGCGCGGCTCTCCTCCACGCTCAAGTACGAGGCGGCGCTCGCCGAGCTCGCCGCGCCCGGGTGCACGCAGGACCTGGCGCCGGAGGAGCAGCTGTGGGTGTCGTTGATGGAGGGCGTGCTGTACCAGGCGCTCGAGCAGACGCCGCGGGCGGAGGACGCCTTCTGCCGTGCGTTCAAGCAGGAGGAGCTGGCGAGCCTGCCGCTCGAGAAGCCCTCGGCGGAGCTGGACGGGCTGTTCGAGAAGATGCGGGTGGAGTGCCCGGATCGCGAGAAGGCCAAGGCCGCGCAGGCCGAGGCGGAGGCGAAGGCCGCCGCGGCTCCGGCACCTGTTGTCGCGGAGGCCGCGCCGGCGCCGGCGCCCGTGGAGCCGACGCCCGAGGTGGAGCCCGAGCCGTCGCTGTCGCTGGCGGACTCGTTCGAGCTGTACGCCGGCCTGCATGGCGAGGCGGACGTGGGGAACAGCGGGCCGCTGCCGCTGGCGGGTGTGAACGTGAACGGCTCGGTGCGGCTGCCGTTCGGGCTGAGGGCGGGCGTGGGGCTGACGGCGCTCGGCTCGCCGCGGTTCTCCTCGGCGATTGGCCTGCTGCTGGCGGACGTGCGCCTGGCGTATCCGCTGCTCGCGTCGCCGGGGAAGTTCGGGCTGCAGGTGTTCGCGTCGGGTGGCCCGCTGCTCTACGGCCCCAACCCCATGGCCGCGGGAGGCCGGGCGGGACTGGGCGTGGCGCTGGACGTGTCCAAGGTGCGCGTGTCGCTGGGTGGCTCCTACGAGTGGCGCAGCCACTACCGGCTGGACTACGCCGCGCCGATGGCGTGGCTCGAGCTGGGCTGGAAGCTCCGGTAACCGGGTCGTCGCCGTGAAAGGAAGCCGCCGAGGTCCAGGGAATGCCTGGGCCCAGGCGGCTTCTCCCTTTTCAGCGCTCGCGGTGCCGGTCCCGCGCCGTGGAGAAGGCATCCCATGGCGCGGATGCCTGACGGGTACCCCGGGGCGAACCCTCCAGAGCGCCGGAGCCCCGGGTGAGCACCCGGCCCGAGACTTGCTGTGCCTCGTCGCGAGGGTGACGGGGAGAGCGGCAACGGGTTGACCTTGGAGGTCACCCGCCGCACGCTTCGAGACATGGAGCGCGACCGGCGGGGCAACGCGGAGGCCTTCCCTCGAGCACCCTCCCAGCAGGAGTGGGAGGCGATGAGCGTGGAGGAGCGGGAACAGGTGGTGGACTCACTGCCCGGTGAGGTGACATGGGACGAAATGGCCATGCCGGAGGGCGACCGGCACCTGCGGGCGAAGGTGAGCGCGCTGGATGTGTTGGAGGCTCACTTCAGCCGGCACCGGCGGCACAAGGTGTACCTGGGCGCGGAGCTGCCCGTGTACTACCCGGGCGAGCGGCGTTTCGCGCCGGACCTGTTGGCGGTACGGGACGTGGAGCGGCACGAGCGGGACAAGTGGGTGGTGAGCGCCGAGGGGAAGGGGTTGGACTGGGTGATGGAGGTGCACGTGGGGGGCGACCGGAAGAAGGACGCCGAGTACAACGTGCGGCGCTACGCGCGGCTGGGTATCCCCGAATACTTCATCTACGACCGGAAGAAGGAGCGGTTGGTGGCGTACCGGCTGCCGGCGTCCGGGCCGAGGAAGTACGCGCCCATTCCGCTGGAGCGGGGGCGCTACCACTCGGAGCAGTTGGGGTTGGACCTGCAGGTGGAGGAGGGACGGCTGCGCTTCTGGGCGGGGCGCACGCCGCTGCTGGAGTCGGACGAGCGCATCGCCAGATTGAAGAAGGAGGCGAGGCTGTTGCGGCAGCGCGCAGCCGAAGAGGCGCAGCGCGCAGCCGAAGAGTCGCGGCGCGTGGCCGAAGAGTCGCGGCGCCGGGAGACGGCGGAGCAACAGCTCGCGAAGTTGCGAACCGAGTTGAAGCGGCTCAGGACACGGAGCTCCTGAGCCGTGAGCTGGCGAGGGCGGCGGCTCCGGGAGGGCGCCGCTACCCGAGCTTCTTGATGAAGGCGGCGGCGAGCTCGGCCTTCTTCGCGTCGCTCTCGCCCGCGGGCACGATGAGGATGCGCTCGGGAGGGAGCACCTTGCGCGCCCGCTCCTGCAGGTGGGCGGAGTATTTGGCCACGTACTCGTCGGCGGTCTTCTGGGCGACGCCGGAGGCCAGCCCCTTCTTGCGCTGCTCCTCGAGGCCCGCGAAGTCGAGCACGCACCCATCGGCCTGGCCGAGGTAGAGCAGCCAGCTGACGCTGTAGAGGCCCACGCGCTGCTTGCCGGCGGCGAGCTTCTCGAGCGCGTCCTTGTAGTAGGGCGCGAGCTTGGGGTTCTCCCCCGGAGGCAGGCCGCCCTGGAGCAGCAGCTTCTGGGCCTCCTTGTTGTCGGAGACAGCGTCGGTGATGGCCTCGTTGTCCACGAAGGTCAGCTGGGACGTGGAGCAGGCGCGAGCCATCCAGGGGGCGGCCTCGGCCGGCTCATTGTCGAAGACGATGACGAAGCGCTTCATCGGAGAGGGTCTCCAGGTGAGGGATGCGGCCATCATAACCCCGGGAGGCTGGCGGGAGGGCATCCAGACGGGCGGAATCTCTCCAGGGAACAGGGTGCCCGCCTCCCTGGTGCACGGGGTGGCGGGAATGCGGCGCAGGTGGGAGCGCCGGGTTAGAGAGAGGGCGTGTCTCCACCGGTTTCCTCCCCGCGTCCTCCCCCATCGCTGAAGGCCCGCCTCAAGGGCATGGGCACCCTCTTCCGGCAACTGCCGGGCACCTTCCGGCTCTTCTGGGAGGCGAGTCCCCGGGGCGCGGTGGTGCTCGGGGTGCTGACGCTGGTGGCGGCGCTGGTGCCGGCGGCCATCGCCTGGGTGGGCAAGCTCATCGTGGACGGCGTGGTGGCGGCGCAGTCGAGCGGGGACCCGGCCACGCGCGAGCGGGTGCTGCGGCTGGTGTTGCTGGAGTTCGGGCTGATGGTGGGCTCGGTGACGCTGGACCGGGCGCTGTCGCTGACGCGCGAGCTGCTGCGCGCCAGCCTGGGCAACCTCCTCAATGAACGCATCCTCCAGAAGGCGCTGCAGCTGGAGCTGCGGCACTTCGAGGACTCGGACACGTACGACAAGATGCAGAACGCGCGGCGCGAGGCCAACAGCCGGCCGCTGGCGCTGGTGATGGATGCGTTCTCCATCGTGCGCAACGCGGTGACGCTGTCCACGTACGCGGTGCTGCTGGTGGCGCTGTCGCCGTGGAGCGTGGTGGTGCTGGTGGCGGCGAGCATCCCGGCGTTCATCGCGGAGGCGCGGCTGGCGGCGGAGGGCTTCCGGCTCTACTCGTGGCGGGCGCCCGAGGGGCGCAAGCTGAACTACCTGGAGTGGATCCTCACGCGGGACAACCACGTGAAGGAGGTGAAGGTGTTCGCGCTGGGCCCGCTGGTGCTGGGGCGCTACCGGACGCTGTTCCGCAAGTTCTTCCTGGAGGACCGGGCGCTGGCGCTCAAGCGGATGGGGTGGGGGTTGGGGCTGGGGCTGTTGTCGCTGGGGGCGTTCTACGCGTGTTACGCGTTCGTGGCGAACCGGGCGGCGCAGGGCACCATCACGCTGGGCGACATGACGCTGTACCTGGGGGTGTTCCGGGCGGGGCAGACGGCGTTCCAGGGAATCCTGTCGAGCGTGGGGAGCATGTACGAGGGGGCGCTCTTCATGAGCAACCTCTTCGCTTACCTGGAGATCCCCACGGGGCAGGAGGCACCGAGGGTGCTGCCCGCGCTCACGCCGCCGAGGGGCCGGGGCAACGCCATCGAGCTGCGCAACGTGTCGTTCCGCTATCCGGGGAAGAAGGAGTGGGCGCTGCGCAACCTGTCGCTGAAGCTGGAGCCGGGGGAGAAGCTGGCGCTGGTGGGCGAGAACGGAGCGGGGAAGAGCACGCTGGTGAAGCTGCTGCTGCGCCTGTACGAGCCCACGGAGGGAGAAATCCTCTATGGGGGCGTGAACCTGAAGGACATGGACCCGGAGGACCTGCGCTCGAGGTTCGGCGCGGTGTTCCAGGACTTCGTGCGCTACCAGTTCAGCGTGGCGGAGAACATCGGGTTGGGGCACGTGCCGGCGCTGGAGGACCGCAACCGCATCGTCCGGGCGGCGGAGCAGGGCGGGGCGAGCACGGTGATTTCAGCGCTGCCCAACCAGTACGACACGATGCTGGGTGGCTGGTTCGAGAAGGGGCAGGAGCTGAGCGGCGGGCAGTGGCAGAAGCTGGGCGTGGCGCGGGCGTTCATGAGGGAGGACGCGGAGGTGCTCATCCTGGACGAGCCCACGGCGAGCATCGACGCGGAGTCGGAGCACGCGCTGTTCGAGCGCTTCCAGGAACTGGCGGCGGACCGCATCGCCCTGGTCATCTCGCACCGGTTCTCGACGGTGCGGATGGCGGACCGGATCGCCGTGCTGCACAACGGCGAGGTGGAGGAGCTGGGGAGCCACGCGGAGTTGATGGCGCGCAACGGGCGTTACTCGCACCTGTTCAACCTGCAGGCCCGGGGTTACCGGGACTGAGAATCTCCCCTCGCCCTCCGGGAGAGGGACGGGGTGAGGGTGCCACGCCTCCCGGGTTGCCGGGTCGGACGCGGGGCGCCTACCTCCTGACTTCTTGCGGAGCGGCCCGCGAGCGATAAGAGCCACCGTATGCCCTACACGCCCATCATCGGCACGCTCGGTTACGTCATGTCCCCGGACGGGACGAAGGTGCTGCTCATCCACCGCAACGCGCGGAAGAACGATGCGCACCTCGGCAAGTACAACGGGCTCGGCGGGAAGATGGAGCCCGGCGAGGACGTGGTCTCCTGCATGCGCCGCGAAATCCGAGAGGAGGCGGGCATCGAGTGCACGGAGCTGACGCTGCGGGGCACCATCAACTGGCCCGGCTTCGGCCCCAAGGGCGAGGACTGGCTCGGCTTCGTCTTCCGCATCGACCGCTTCGAGGGCACGCCGCACGAGCGCAACGTGGAAGGCACGCTCTCGTGGGTGCCGGTGAAGGACATCATGAGCCTGCCGCTGTGGGACGGGGACCGGCACTTCCTGCCCCTCGTGTTCGACGCGGACCCGAGGGCCTTCCACGGCGTCATGCCCTACGCGGAGGGCAAGGCGGTGAGCTGGTCCTTCACGAGAATCTGAGTCCCGCGCTCACTCCGCGCGCCGGAACGTGTCACACGCCGCGCTGGTCCATGGGGCAGAGGATGACGGAGACGACCCCCGAGGAACATCACCAGCAGGGCGACCACGAGGGGGGTGACTCCGCCTCCAAGGGCCAGCGGGCGTCCCACGCCCGAGCCCCGCCGGTCCTCGATGTTCGAGCTGCGACGACCCCCTTGCCACCGCATCCGTGCCCCTCCTGGCCCGCCTTCTGGCCGTTCCAGAGCAAGGGGGCGGATAATCCTTCCGTCTTCCAGTACACTACCTTTCCAATGACGTTGTCGGTGGACTCGCGCATCTCGACGCTCCTCCTGCGGCTGGCTTCCATCGCGGCGAGCATCGGCGTCCTCGTCGGAGCCGTCGTCCTGGTGGGCGGCTGGGGCTTCGGGGTCGAGGACCTGACGGTCCTGGTGCCGGGCATGCCCGCCATGGTGCCGGGGACGGCGGCCGGGCTCATGCTCACGGGCACGTCCCTGGGGCTGCTGTGCCCCGCCAGCCCGTCACCGCTCCGGCGGGGGCTGGGCCGTGTCTGCGCCGCCCTGGCCAGCCTCCTCGGCGTGCTCGTGGTGGCCGACTATGTCTTTCATCAGCGATGGCTCGATGGGCTCTTCGTCTGGCTGACGCCCCTGGGGGCCGGGCCCCGGCTTCCCTCGCCCCAGACGGCGCTCTGCTTCATCCTGCTGGGCCTCGCCCTGGTGCTGCTGGACGTGGAGACGCCGCGGGGCCGCCGGCCCGCGCAATACCTCGCGCTCACCGTGGCCCTGCTCTCCTGGACGGCGCTGATTGGCTATGGCACGGGCGCCTCCCAGCTCCATACGTTGCCGGGGCTGCCCGCTGGAATCGGCATGGCCCTGCACACGTGCACGGCCTTCTTCGTCCTGAGCCTGGGGACCCTGGGGGCCCGGCCCACCCACGGGCTCATGCGCACCCTCACGGGAACGCACGCGGGCAGTGTCATGGTGCGCCGCCTGCTGCCGCCTCTGCTGCTCGGCCCCTACGTGGTGGGCCACCTGTCCCTGCTGGGGACGCGCGCCGGCCTCTACTCCTCCAGCACGGCCTTCGCCCTCGTCACGGGCATGCTGACCTTCATGGGGCTGCCGTTCCTCTGGTCGGCGTCCCGCAGGCTCAACCACGCCGGGCTCGCGCTCGAGGAGGCCTGGCGCACCGAGGCGCTCCAGCGCGCCTGGCTCATGAGCATCATCGAGCAGATGCCCGACGGCGTCCTCATCCTGGACGAGCAGGGGCACATCCTCGTGGCCAACGCGGCCGCCAAGTCCCTGTGCGTCAGCGACTCCGACGGGGTGGATGCCTTTGGCAACCGGTTCCTCTTCGAGCTGCGCAGGCCCTCCGGCGAGCCCCTCCCGTGGGAGGAGGTGCCCTTCGTGCGGGCGGTGACCCGCGGCGAGCTGGAGGCGGGAGTCGAGCTGTCGCTGTGGACGCGGGACGGGCGGAGCGTGCCGGTGCTGGTGAGCGCGACGCCCATCCAGGGGCGCCAGGGGACGCCGGGCGGCGCCGTCTCCATCTTCCGCGACATCACCCCGCTCAAGGAGCTGGAGCGCCAGCGCGAGGAGTGGACGTCGGTGGTGGCCCATGATCTGCGCCAGCCGGTGAGCGTCATCGCCCTGGCGCTCGATGCGCTGCGCAACGACACGCCCGAGGGCCCGCCCGCCGGGCAGCAGGAGCCCTTGCAGTGGATAGATACCAGCGTGGGCAACCTCCGCCGGATGATCGAGGATCTGCTGGACGCCTCGCGGATTGAAGCGCGGCAGTTGCGGCTGGAGCGGCAGCCGGTCTCGCTCACGGAGCACGTGCACGCGTGCGTCCGGCGGATGGAGGGACAGGCGCGGGGCCGTCCCATCCGCGTGACCGCGCCGGACGAGGCGCTGACGCTGGGAGATCCGCTGCGCATCGACCAGGTGATCACCAACCTGCTCTCGAACGCGGTGAAGTACGGCACGCCCCAGACGCCCATCGAGGTGGAGGTGACCCGGCTGGAGGAGGGGCTGCGGGTGTCGGTGACCAACGAGGGCCCCGGCATCCCGCCGGAGCAGCTGCCCCAGTTGTTCCGGCGCTTCCACCGCACGCCGGGGAGCCACAAGCAGGCGGCGGGGATCGGCCTGGGGCTCTACATCTGCAAGGGGCTCGTCGAGGCGCACGGGGGCCGGCTCTGGGCCACCAGCACCCCGGGCCGCAGGACGACGTTCTGCTTCAGCCTGCCGGAGCTGGAGCGGGCGGGGCCGTCGTCCCTGGCCTCGTCGCGGACCCACTGAGGCCCACCGCCGCGCGGGCTCAGCGCAGGGGGCGCTTGAAGCAGTAGGTCGCGGCCGCCGAGGTGGTGAGTCCGCTGTTGTCGACGGTGACGAGCTCCCAGCCCTGCTGTCCCGCGGCCTTGAGCTGCGCGGTGATGGCCTCGACCTTGGGATTGCCGAGCCCCCAGTTGGGCTCCATGCAGTAGTAGTCCCAGCGCGGAGTGCCCGGGTCCGTCTGGGCGAGCGCGGGGGGGAGCCACTGCACGCGCGAGGCGGCGCAGCCGGCGAGGAATACGAGTGCGAGCAGGAGGTTGCGGCGACTCTCGGTCTTCATGTGTCTCTCTCCTCGGAAGGGCCGGGGTTGGAGGGGCCCTGGGAGCCCGGTACCCTACGGCATCCATGGCTCAGCCCCTCTCTCCGTCTCCGTCCTCTCCGCCTCCGGCCACTCCCCACGAGGTGGGCTCGCCCGAGGGCGGTGCTCCGCGCTTCGGCTGGTTGCCCACGCCGGGCTCGTGGAAGTTCCACCTGCTGTTGAGCGCGGTGGCCATCTTCGTGCTCGGGCCGCTGGGGGGGATTGCCGCCTCGTACATGAACTTCAGCCTGGGCTTCTTCGTGGGCGGGCAGGTGCTGGCGGGCATTCTCGGCAGCGCCGTCACCTACGGCTACGGCCCCGAGGGCAAGCACGGCGCCAACTACATGCAGACGATGGCCGCGTCGGTGGCCTCCATGTGCGCCATGTCCGTGCTCATCCAGGCCATGGTGTGGCTGGGCATGCCGCAGCCGCCGGCCTGGCACCTGATGCTCTTCGTGGGGTGCGTGGGCATGTTCGGCGTGGGCGTGGGCATGCTCTACACGCCGCTGCTGGTGGACCGGCTGCAGCTGGACTACCCCTCGGGCTACGCGGTAGCCAACATCCTGCGGGCGCTCACGGACAAGCGGCTGCTGAAGGCCTCCATCGCCAAGCTGGGCGGAGGCACGGGGCTGGGGGCGGTGGTGGCGGCGCTCACCGAGCGCGTGGCGGCCGTGGGGGCCTCGGGCCTGAGCGCGTCCACCATTGGCGCGGGCATGGTGGTGGGCAGCCGCATCACCGTGCCGGCCGTGGTGGGAGGCCTCATCGGGTATGCCTTCACCCCGTACCTGCGGAGCATCGGCTGGCTGGGGGCGGACGAGCCGTTCCGCAAGATTGGCTTCCTCATCGGCCTGGCGATGATCTGCGGCGCGGCGGTGGTGGACCTGTCGCTGCTGGCGGTGCAGGCGGTGGACCGGGTGCGCAACCGGGCGAAGGTGGCGGCGGACGAGGTGCCCGCGTGGAAGCAGGTGAGCCTGCCGAAGCTGTTCGGCTGGGTGGGCTTCTGGGCCGTGGCGGTGGTGGGGGTGGCCACGCGGCTGTTGGAGCAGCCCCTGGGCTTCATCCTCTTCGGGCTCGGGCTGTCGCTGCTCTTCGTGCTCGTCAACGGCATCGCCTACGGCATCACCGACCAGAATCCCATCTCCAGCGCCTTCGTCATCTCCGTGCTGTTGATGTCGCTGCTGGGGCTGAAGAACCCGCTGGTGGGGGTGATGGCCGCGAGCATCCTGCTCATCTCCACCTCGGTGGGCTGTGACATGCAGCAGGACCGCTCCACGGGCTGGCGCCTGGGCACGGACCGCACCCTTCAATTCCGCTACCAGGTGATTGGGATCGTCATGGGCGCGGTGCTGTGCGTGGGCCTGGCGCGCGTCTTCATGAGCGCCTACCCGGTGCTGGCCATCAACCAGCTGGACAACCCGGGGGCGGAGGTGGGGCAGTGGAGCTCGGCGATGACGTACAAGTTCGTGGGCGCCATCCGCAGCCTGGGCTCGCTGTCGGAGCACACGGTGAAGGCGCTGCTCTTCGGCCTGGTGCTGGGCTTCGTCATCGAGGTGGCGCGCAAGCTGCTCAAGCGCCACGCGCGCTACCAGGCCTTCCTGAAGGGCTCGCGCGCGGGCTACGCGGTGGGCTGGACGATGGACGCGGTGCTGCTGTCGAGCCCGTATGCCTCGTCCTTCGGCGGCTTCGTGAACCTGCCGGCGGCGCTCTGGTTCGGCGCGGGCGGCATCCTGTCCTCGCTGTGGAACACGCTGACGAAGAAGGCGGCGCCGCACACGGCGGGCTCGCCCGGTGAGGGAGCGGCCCTGCCCGAGGACATGAGCACCACCTCACTGGTGGGCGGCGGGCTCATCGCGGGCGAGTCGCTCTACTTCCTCTTCGTGGGCCTGGCCGGGCTGCTCGCGCTGCTCTGGTAACGGGGCACTGCCTGAGCGCCCCATTCGCGCACCCACCCAGAGAGCCCCATCCGCGCACCCACTCCCTCGCCCTCCGGGAGAGGGTCGGGGTGAGGGTGCCTCGGGCCCCGGGTTGCACCGCACTTCTGTAAATCCTGCCGATGTACTTCTTACCGACTCTGGCCTCGTCCCCCGGTGCCGGTCCCGCCAAACCCCTGGAATCACAGGCCTCTGTGCCCGGAAACCCGCTGGCACGCGGGATGCTCTAGCTCATCCACGTCAGGTCGGTGGGGCGGGACGGGTGGGGCGGGTAGGACGGGCGGGTGGGGCAGGACGGGCGGGTCGGTCGAGGGCGGCGGGTAGGGGTTGGGGGGGTTGGGGGGAGCAGTACGGAAGGGTGGAAGGGTCGTGCTTCTTCGGGGGTAGTACTGGGGGTAGTGCCGTGGGGAGGAGCTGCTTGGGGGCGGCTCCTCCCCGTTTTTTTTGGGGGCGCTGGCTCAGCCGCGCTTCTTGAGGACGTCGCCCTCGGCGGACAGCTCGTAGACGAGCGGCACGCCGGTGGCGAGCTCCAGGCCCACCACCTGCTCGCCGGTGAGCTTGTCGAGCTTCATCACCAGGGAGCGGTTGGAGTTGCCGTGGGCCACCACGAGCACGTTCTTGCCCTGGCGCAGGTCGCCGCTGATGGCGCGCTCGTAGAAGGGCAGCACGCGCCTGGCGGTCATCTCCAGGGACTCGCCGTTGGGGGGCGGGATGTCATAGGAGCGGCGCCACTTCTTCACCTGGTCATCGCCCCAGCGCTTGGCGGCGTCCTCCTTGTTGAGGCCCTGGAGGTCGCCGTAGTGGCGCTCGTTGAGGGAGGCGTCGCGGATGATGGGGATGCGCTGGCCGAGCGACTCGAGGATGAGGGCGAGCGTCTCCTGGGCGCGGGTGAGGGCCGAGGTGTAGGCCACGTCGAACTGGAGGCCCTTGAGGGACTCGGCGGCCTGGCGGGCCTCGGCGCGGCCCTTCTCCGTCAGGGGTACGTCCACGAAGCCGGTGAAGCGGTTCTCATGGTTCCACAGGGACTGTCCGTGTCGGACGAGAGCGAGGATGGGCATATGCGCGCCCCCTACTTCAACCCGGGAGGCGCTGTAAACCGTCTCATGGGTTGGCGGCGCAGTCCCCCGAGGCGGGCGCGTCCACCGACAGGACGAGCCGGGGCGCCCACTCGAGGCGCACGTGCTCCTTGGAGGCGAAGTCCACGCCGTTGCGGGACTCGTTGACGAGCGCGAAGCCGTAGGTGCCGCCGCCCTGCACGAAGGACGTCACGTCGTACTCCACGGAGCTGCCATGGGGCACCTCGCCCACGTCCCCCAGGGGAGGGCCCATCACCGAGGGCCGCTGGCTCCACGTGACGGAGTCCTCGCTCCAATCCGTGGTGGCCGGGTAGAGCCTGGGGCCGTCCGAGCTGCCATCCATGGCGTAGAGGCGCAGCGTGGCCTGCCGCACGGGGCCCGGCGGGGTGGGCACCTCGAAGCGCAGGAAGGCCGAGCGCCGGGAGAGGTTGTCCGCCACCAGCTTGCGCTCGGCACCGGAGACGGGCTGCTCCTGCCCCTCTTCCACATACGCGTCATCCGTGGGGGCGACGTACACCCGCCGCGGCTCCACGGCCGAGGACTCCTGGCACCGCGCGTTGTCCGCCGCCTCGCTCGGCGTCTCCCCGCCGCACCGGGCGAGCAGCACCAGCGCCGCCCACCCGGCAACACCCCTGACACCCCAGCGCACACCTTGCTTCATGTTCCCCCCTGATTCCCGTGGGGCAGCGCTGCACCGGCGATGCCAGCGGGAGGGCGCCGGACAAACCCGATTCGTCCGCGAAACCCCGTGCGCGAGGGGTGGTGGCGCGCTCACTTCGGGAAGGTGTGTTGCCCTCGGGGTGCAGGAGCGGGAGCAGCGTGGGGTGTGGCGGTGACTGCTCCGCACCATGGGGCAGGGGCGTGTGCGGCACCGGACGGGTTCAGCACCCGAGCCGTCCAGCAGAGCGCCGGCAACGTCCGGCTGCATGCCTTCACCTTCGCTTCCAACCATTCAAACACATATCAGCTCGCGGATTGCCACGGCCCAGCCGTCGTCCTCATGACCCGCGTCGAATGACGCAACCCGGCATGCTCCAGGGGCCTGAGCAGGCACGGTACACTGTGCGAGCCGTCATCCTTCCCCCGGAGATACCGATGTCGCGCCCCCCCCACTGCCTCGCCGTGCTCGCGGCGCTGGTCTTCCTCTCCGCGTCAAACGCCTCGGCACAAACCCTCCAGGAAGGGCCACCGCCGCAGCACCGGCTCGTGTACCGCAACCTGATGGTGGCCCGCCTCAACCCCCTGGGCCTGCTGGAGGAGGCGCGGATCAACTATCGCTACCGGCTCTACCGCAGTGAGTCACCCGCGCTGCGCGACAACTTCGTGAGTGTCGGCCTCGCGCCCGCGCTCAGCCCCGCCTTCGGACGGCTCGGGGTGGTGGTGGAGCTCCAGCCCCTGAGCATCCTCCAGCTCTGGGGCATGTATGAGTTCATTGGCAACTTCGGCACCTTCCGGCAGCTGCAATCCTTTCCCTCGGCGCTCTCGAACTTCAGCGACACGGAGCTGGATGCCCTTGATCGGCTCCCTTCAGGAGACACCCGGAGGCCCTATTCCAACATGGGCTCGCAACTCACGCTCGGCGCGACGCTCCAGTTCAAGGTGGGTCCGGTGGTGGCGCGCAGTCTCTTCCGTCTGGTCCGTCCCGACATGTCCCTGCGCGAGGGGAACCGCGTCTTCTATGACATCTATTACGACGTGCTCGCCCCCAATCAGGGGTGGTATTTCGTCAACGACGCCGACGTGCTGTACCAGACGGGGCGTGGCCTCACGATCGGGCTTCGGTGGGCGTCCTCGCACGCCTTCTACGGTCCGAGCCACTTCTCTCCCAGCGAGCCCCAGGAGAATCTCAACACGGCCCACCGCGTGGGCCCCGTGGTGGCCTACACCTTCGCGGAGCGGGACGGCGCGCCCTTCAACTCGCCCACCGTGCTGCTGATGGTCAACTGGTGGCTCGTCCACCGCTACCGCACGGGCGCGGACGCCTCTCCGTTCTTCCCGTACCTGGCGCTCGGATTCTCCTTCTCCGGCGACCTGATGCCGGTGCCCTCGCCCTCGGAGCGGTAGGCCCGGCGCCCAGGGGCGAGCTGGACGGAGACCCGTGAGCGCTGTCCCCAGCGCTTCACCTCTGGCCTGGCCACCACGCCCTTGCTGCCGCTAGCAACGGCGGCTCAGAAGCACTGGGCCCTGCCGCCGACCCCCCAATGGGCGGAGGTGCCACGGAGGTACCAGGAGCCCGTATCGGAGTAGATGCTGAGCGACTCATTCATGCTGTCGAACTGTCCCGTCATGTACGACAGGGCGCAGGACCGGCCCGAGGTGGTGCCCAGGTGCGTGGGGTAGCCCTGGGTCTGGTTCCAGCCCTTGCTACCACCGCTGGCCGGCACCGAGACGCACCGGGCCCTGGCGTATCCCGTTCCCGACTGGGAGTCGCCGAACAGGTACCACGAGCCTCCGTTTGGATAGACGTAGACCCAATCCGCCGTGCTGTTGAAGGCTCCACCGACGCGCGAGAGGAAGCACACCCGGCCCGTGGTCGTGCCCAGGTTCTTCGGCAATCGATCTCCCGCGTTCCAGGTGTACTCGCCGCCGAAGGTGTCACCGGCGGGCAGTCTCGCGCATCCGGCCCTGGCACTCGTCCCTCCAGACCCGCCGACGTACCAGCTGCCTCCCGCCGTGAACACGTGGACGGAGTCGGCGGCGCTGTCGAACCTCCCTTGGATACGGGTGAGGAAGCACACCCGGCCCGTGGTCGAGCCCAGGGGGGAGGCGGGCGCGGGAGCCGTCCAGTTGTCTCCGTGGCTGTAGGGCAGCTCTTCCTCGATGATGCCCAGCTCGGATTGGGGCTCGAGGCCCTGAACACTCTGCTCGTCTTGCAGGTCCTCGGGGCCGCAGCCCACCAGGGACGCGGTCAACGGCAGGGCAACGAAGAGGTGCTTGAGCTTGAACATGAAAGCCTCCTGGAAATGTGGGGGAAAGGCGAGAGACAAACTAAACCCTCCCTTCCAGGAAACCAGGCAGGCATGACCTGTCTGTCATCGGGTGGATGCGTGTTCAGCCCTCAGGGCAATCCAAAAGCCTTCCCGTGTATGGATTGACGGAAACCTTTCCGACAATCTCGATTCTTGGCAGATGAGATCCGGGCCTGCCCATCTCCCGGAAGCACTCGTGGGTCCTGGATGGCTCAGCGCGTCTCGGTTCGCATCCGGCTTGCTGTCCCTCGAGGCCACGCCGTTGCGCAGCGAGCGGGCGCGCTTGAGCAGTGACACGAACTCCTCGCGCTCGGCGTTGCCGGCGGGCGTGGCGGCCCGGGCGATGTCGAGCACCTGGTCGAAGCTCCAGCGCTCGGCG
>NZ_DBNGVP010000097.1:0-93836 GCF_057119385.1 Archangium sp.
CACAGCAGGAGCACGGAGGCGAGGGCCTTGCGGTTCATGGGAGCGGGGGGTGCCCAGTGTAGCCCGGAGCCCGGGAGCCGGCAGGGCGGGTTTTGCCCGTCCGCGCGTCCCGGCCGTCCGGGGAGCAGGCGCCCACCCCCCCGTCAATCGCAGACCGCCGTGGAGTCGCGGTGGAGCTCCATGCGCATGTCGTCCTTGGACACGTCCAGTATCCCGAAGCCGTTGCACCCTTCGTAACAGGTGCTGGGCGTGAGGAGGTACGTGCGTCCGTCCAGCACCAGGGAGGCAAGGGGGAAGGTACCGCCCGGGAGGTAATCCCCCGCTTCGCAATAGTGCACGGACTGGAAGATGCGGGGGGCCTCCCCGCTCATGTCCACCCAGTCCTCCGAGCGGCACCACTGGGTACACGCGGAGGCGCTGCCCTTCTCGCCGGAGGTGAAGGTGCGCCGGCGCTGGACGTAGCAGAGCCGCCTGCCCTCCGGCGCGGCCCCCGAGCACACCGTGGTGAGGCGGGAGTTGGGGTCCGGCACCTCGCGCCACGCCTTGAACGGCTCGCACGTGGGCTTGGAGTCGGGCGCCCAGGACACGGCGCTCAGCACGGCCCCGGGCGAGCGCGCCGTGAGGCGCTCCAGCGAGGCGCGCAGCTCCGGCGGGCTCGACACAGGTGGAGTGGCCCTCCTTCAGGTACTTGCGGGTCTTCGGGCCGCGATCGCCGGACGAGGCCAGGAGGGCCGCGGCGACGTACTGAGGGCCCTGGTCATTTCGAAGGTGAAACTTCAGGATGCGCCGCGCCGCCTCGAGCGCGCGAGGATTCTTCGCGACGCGTTGGAGCGGCTCCCAGCGCACGACGACATCCTCGCAGTGGAGCTCGAAGGTGACGGCCGTCCGCTCTCGAGCGTTCATCCTGCTCAACTGGAGCAGCAATCGCACCAACCGCTCCTCCTCCGGCTCGGCGGCGGGAGGCGCTGGCTCCACGGGGGCCGCGCCCAGGCTGGAGAGCCCCAACAGACAGGTGAGCCAGAGGGCGGCGAGGTGACTTCGGGTCTTCATCATCGGGAAGCTCCTGGAGGCTCGACCGAACAGCCCGCACGCGCATTGTGGCCGAAACCCAGAGGAGCCGAGCCTCCCTTCACCTTCCCGGTGCGGGCGCGGGGCGTGGGACGGTCTGGACGCTCTCCACCTCCGGGAGTTGCCGGAAGGCCGCCGCGATGCGCTCCGTGTCCGGTCCCGGTGGCAGCCGCAGCCGGAAGTACAGGTTCAGGTCCGGCAGGGGCTGGCCGGTGTTGCGCTGGCCCTCGGCCCGCATCGCGTCCAACGTCTCCTCGGACACCTCCTGCGAGCGTGTCCACTGCCCTCCCGCCACCTGCCGCAGCAGCTCCCGCGCCCGTGCGTGGGTGAGAAGCCCCTGGCCCGCGACGTCCGTGGGCACGCCGTCGCGCAGCCGGATGTGCTGGCCCTCGCGGAATTTGATCTCCAGGGTGTCCGGCTCGGCGCGCGGCGCCTCCACCCCTGGCGCCGGGCGGGGCTCGGCTCCCGCATCCGCCGGTACCCGGCCTGGCGCCGTGCACCCCGCGGCCAACATCAGCCACACCCCCCACCCGTACCACACCCGGCTCGTTGCTTCGTGCATGCCTGTCTTTCCTCCAGGGAAATGCAAAGGGGGGCCGCCCCACACGGACAGCCCCCCAGGCGCGATAGCCCTGCTCCAGCCTACAGGCCGGTGAGCGCCCGCCGGAGGTCCGGCAGGGGGCCGATGTTCTTGGTGCCCGTCTGCGCGGTGCCGTAGGTGCGCAGGCGGGACTTGACCGAGGCCGGCGACAGGGTGGTGCCGTACAGGGACTTGTAGCGGCCCTGGAGGCTGGCCACCGAGCCGGCGACGACGGGCGTGGCGCTCGAGGTGCCGTTGAACCCGCTGGCGAAGTAGCGGTTGACGCCCTCGGCGCTGTAGAGGGTGCCGTAGCCGGTCGTCACCACGCCATCGCCCCAGCCCTGCAGGTCCACCGTGGAGCCGTAGGTGGAGAAGTCATGAGCGGAGCGCGCCGCGGTGCCATAGGCGGGCGACTTGCCAGCCCCGACGATGATGGCGCCCGAGTCGTTCTGCGCCAGGAAGGGGTAGTGCCCGTTGTTGCCCGTGCTGTACATGGGATCGTCCAGGTTCTGCGAGCCGTTGCCCGCCGCCTCGACGACGATCTTGTTGGCGGCCACCGCCGTGCGGATGGCGTCGTACCACGGCTTGTACCACTCCACCGGCACGAACTTGCCGCTGATGGGGCCGCTCATCTGCTGCTCGATGACGATGACGTCACCGGCGGAGATGTTGGCCGCGCAGGTGGTGACGGCCGCGCCCACGTTGTAGCCGGACGCGGTGTTGGCCGCCGCGAACAGCTTCTGCGCGGCGTAGGCGATGCCCGTCACGCCCTCGGTGTTGGCGACCGCGCCGTAGACGCCGAGCACCGCGGTGCCGTGGTTGTTGTTGTTGTAGGGATCCACCGGAGCGCTGCCCACCAGCGTCACCGTCCCCAGGTCCACGTGCGAGGCGTTGTAGCTGTACTCGACGTCGCAGATCTTCACCCCGGTGCCGCGCGCGCCCACCAGGGTGCCGGCGTAGCGCCCGTCCACGCCCGCGGGCGCCGCGTCCTGGTACTTCTGGTAGGAGCCGGAGCTCACCGTGTAGTAGTCAGGCGCCACGGGGGACGGCGCCGGGAGGGGCACGCGGTAGACGGCCTCCACCTCCGGGAGCTGCCGGAAGGCCGCCGCGATGCGCTCCGTGTCCAGTCCCGGTGGCAGCCGCAGCTGGAAGTACAGGTTCAGGTCCGGCAGCGCCTCGCGGGTGCGCAGCTCGCCCTCGGAGCGCAGCGCCTCCAGCGCCTCCTCGGCCACCTGGTGCGAGCGCGACCACTGCCCACCCGCCACCTGCCGCAGCAGTTCGTGCGCCTGCGCGTGGCGCAACCCCCGGCCCCCGAGGTCCGTCGGCGCGCCGTTGCGCAGGCGGATGTACTGGTTCTCGTGGAACTTGATCTCCAGCAGGTTCCGCTCCACCCAGGCCTCGCCGCCCAGCGCGCGGACCTGCTCCTCACCGGCCGCCCGCGCGGCCTCCAGGGCCGGCGCCGCCAGCGCGCCCCCGCTCCCCGCCAGCCCGAGGGCCACCACCCACGAACTCAATGCCCGGCTCGTTGTCTTCATGTGCATGTTTCCTTCACTGTGTCTCGGAGGAAACAAGCTAAACGAGCTTTACTTGCACAACAAGACAATCGCGAGGAACGTGAATGTGCTGGCTCGATTCGCGGCCGCTCACCATCTCCGCCTTGGGAAGTACGGCGCCCGGGGTCTCCACCTGGGCGCCGGGGTCCACCCTGACAGCATTGCCCCGGTTCACCGTGACATCGACGTCGCGATTCACTCTCCACGGACAAAGGACAGGTCTCGACCGAGGACGAGCTTCCCAAGGGCTACTCCGTCACTCCCGGCATGTGCCAGGCAGGAGCGGTGCGAGGCAGCCGACGATCTCCGTCCTCTCGGACTCGCTGGTGAGCGTCATCGACGACTTCACGATGACCCAGGGCAAGCAGAAGATCACCGGCCGCAACACCTCCCTGCTCGTGAAGCGTGACGGCCAGTGGAAGTGGAAGCAGGAGGGGTCGGAAGGGCGCGTCTACTGCGCGCGCTCGTCCAGCACGTCGGAGAGAGTCGTGGCGTTCAGGGCGCGGTCGAACCAGCGGTCGAGGGTGGCCATGTCCGTGCAGGTGAGGATGCGCTGTCGGGCCCCCTCCTCGACGGACACGCCGCGCGCGGTGAGGATCCGCAGGATGGCCTCGCTCAGCCCCTGCTGCAACCCCTCCGCCCGGCCCTCCTGCCGGCCCCTGACCAGACCCTTCTGGACGCCCCGCTCGATCATTTCCTCGGCCCAGCTGCCCATCAACTCCTCCGCGCGCTGCTCATCCAGCACCGAATTTAACACCCGTTTCGCCGCTGCGTGGACGGCCGCATCCTTCCCCACCCACAGCAGGTAACGGATGACCACCACCAGATGCTCGGCGCCCCCGGTGTCCGCGTACACCTGGGCGAAGAGCGCCACCCACTCCGGCAGCTTCCGGGCCAGTTCCCCGGTACGTCCGTAACGCAGCACCAGCCACGCCAGCCGGGCCAGAGGTGGACCGGAACGCGCTCGCAGCGCCACCTCCCGCTCGGCCGTCAGGTCATCGAGCAGGTACTCGAATCGCGGCACCAGCGCTCGCCATTGCGCCCGTGCCTCTTCCCCATCCGGCAGTTCGAAGAGGTCCTCCACCCGGCGCGGCGCCGTCCAGACGCCATCCGCCCCGTGGTACATGACGAGCGGGATGATGACCGGCAGCCGCGTACTCCGCGGGTGTTCCTGTCTCCAACGCTCCACCTGCCGCACCACGTAGCGCAGCATCCGCAGCGCCATCCACGAATCCACCGATGACTGGTGTTCCAGCAACACGTACAACAGCAGCGGCTGGCCCGTGCGCAGGCGCGCAGTGAAGAGCAGATCGCTCTCGGTCTCGCGCAGCTCCGGGTCCACCACGCTGACAGGCTCTCGCCTCAGGGACGCCCAGTCCACTTCCGAGACGATGTGCGCGGGCAGCACCGCGCGCAGTTCAGCGGCGGCCCGCTCGGGATGACCGAAGGTGTAGCGGGCGAAGAGGTCATGCGGTCCAGACATGGCCAGCCGCGCTCAAGCATGCGGCGGGCCAGCGGCGCACGACCTTCAACGGGGTGTCGTCCAGAGGCATTACAAATCCTCTGACACCTTCCGCGGACACCTTCCGCGGGCAATGCCTAGCAATTACAGTCGCCCCACTTGACGTGTTCGACGCGCTTGTGATGCTGGCCGCAATAGTAGGCACCGAATTCGGTGCAGTTCCCATATTTGACCTTCGGGAACGGGCCTCTGTAAGCCGTATCCCCCTTGCACTTGACGAAGCAGCATGCGGAAAGGTCCCCGACGGCCCTGTCCTCTTCCTGCGTCGCGTCATCCTGGGAGACCTGGTCTCCGTCTCCGGTAGGCGCTTCATCGATGACGATGGGTGTGGTGGGGCTCTCGAAGGTGTCCTGCTCCTGCATGTCGGCGGGGCCGCACCCGACAGCGAGAGTGATTCCGAGGACGAACAGGCACACGCGGCTCAGTCTGGTCTTCACGAGTGTTTCCTTTGGGCGAGGGAAGTGAACCGTCGGTGTGGTTGCCGTCCAGTTCGTAGCGGAATCTCGTGCTCGGTCCTCACAGCGACCAGCCGACCTGCAGGGCAGGCTTCTGCGCCCTACTGGCTATTCGCGAATACCAAGGATTAATAGAAGTCGCCGCTTTATTGGAGTCCAAAGTACCCCAAGGAAGTGGCTTCGTAGCCACGGGGGCCCGCTCACGCGAGCGGCAGCTCCAGCGTGGCCGTGGCGCCCTGGCCCGGCCCGTCGCTCTCCAGCGTGAGCCGCCCTCCCAGTGACTTCGCCGCCAGCGCGCTCGAGTGCAGCCCCAGCCCCTGCCCGTCCGCGCGCGTGGTGAAGCCCAGTGAGAACAACCGCTCGCGGTGCTCCGGCGCGATCCCCTTGCCGCTGTCCACCACCTGGATGCGCGCCGTGCTCCCCTCCGCGTCCAACCGCACGAGCAGCCGACGCCGCGTCTCGGGCATCTCGCTCATCGCGTTGCGCGCGTTGGTGAGCAGGTTGATGAGGATCTGCAACACCCGGTGCTTGTCCAGCCGCGCCCTCGGTTGCGCGCGGAACTCCCGCGTCACGGTGATGCCATGCCGCTGGAGCGCGGGCAGTTGGATGCTCAAGGCATCCTCCACCAACTGCGAGAGCGGGAACTCCTCGGGCAGGAGCGAGCCGCGTGAATAGGACTGCTGGACCTGGAGGATGGCGCGCAGGTGCTCGAGGTGCTCGTTCAACTTCCCCGCGCTCTGCTTCATCGACGCGTGCTCGCGCAGCAGCTCATCCGACAGGCTGAAGAGGTACTCCAGGAGCTGCGCGCCCTGCTGCTCCCGTGTCAGGAACTCCCCCAGGTGCTCCCGGTGCGTCTCGAGCAGGTCCGTGAGCTGCTTGAGCCGGACCATGCGCGAGGTGCTCACCTTCTCGTTGAGCATCTGGGCATTGAGCAGGGCGCTGGTGAGGACGTTGCCCACGTTGTGCAGCACGCTGGCGATCATCTCGCCCAGCCCCGCCTCGCGCGTGGCGTCCGCCAGCCGCGCCTGGGCCTGCTCGAGCCGCCACGTCTGCTCCTCCACGCGCTGCGTGAGCGCGTCATTGGCACTCCGCAGCGAGGCCTCGGAGCGCTGGAGCTCGGCGTACCGCCGCGCGCTCTCGAGGAAGAGCGCGGCCTGGGCGGCCAGGTGTCCGAGCAGCGACAGGCGCGCCGGGGTGAAGGCCTGGGAAGACACGCGGTTCTCCAGGTACAGCACTCCCCGGAGATTCTCCGGACTCCCCAGCGGCAGGCAGAGCACCGACCGGAGCCCGCCGCGCCCGAAGTAGACATCCGACGAGAACGGGTGCGGCAGGGAGGCATCGGCGATGAGCACGTGCTCCCCGGTGCGCTGCACGTAGGCGAGCAGGCTCCAGGGCAGCGCGTCCTCCCCGGGCTCCGAGCGCGCCGCGATCGAGAGCACGCCTTCCCGCGCGAGCAGCACCACCCCCCGCTGGGCCTCCGCGTGCTCGACGGCCACACGCACCAGCGCCGCCGTCAGCCGCCCGAGGTCCAGCTCCCCGGCGAGGGCCCGCACCGCGGAGAGCGCGTCCTCCTGCGCCCTCATTCCCGGCTCGGGCGGGGAGGCGGAAGGCGCCACGAAGGAGACGAGCTGGGGCCACAGCGCCTCCAGTTGCCGGACCTTCCCCAGGGCGCCCCATTTCACATAGGCCTCGCGGGCCTGCCGGGCATAGGTGTCGGAGACGGTGGCGGCCCGCCGCTCGCGCCAGAACCTCGCCGCGAGCTCGCTGGCCAGGGCCACGTTCTGGAGGAAGCCGTGCGCGCGCGCGGAGTGGATGGCCTCCTCGTAGGCCTGGAGCGCCTCCTCCAGATGGCCGGTGAGGCGGGCGAGCTCCGCGGACACCATCCGCTCGGGAGCACGGAAGGTGTCGGGACAATGGCCCGCCCACTCCGCCAGTTGCCGGTGGTGCCGCCGCATCTCCTCGAGGTACCGCCGCTGCTCCTCCGGCGGTGCTGACGGATGGCACGCCGCCAGCGCCAGCGCCCGGTAGAGGTGGAAGCTCAGGAGCTGGATGTGGCCGAGCGAGGTCCAGGTGAGCCCGGCGGCCCGGTTCCCCGCCTCCAGCGCGCGCGCGAAATCCCCGCTCATGAAGCGCGACTGCAGCTGGATGATCCAATACCAGCAGGCGCCCATGTGCTCGGAGGCCATGCCGGCCTCGAAGGACGCCTCGTCGAAGGTGTCGCTGCTCAGCGTCTCGAACGAGCGCGACAGCCCGCGCATCTGCTGCACGTAGCACTGCACGTGGTGGATGACGTCCTCCACGGCCGGGAAGCCGGCGCGGCGCGCGAAGTGGAGGCGCGCGACGGACTCCTGGTAGACCTCCTCCAGGGGGTGGCCCAGGGTGAGGCGGTCCGTGACGATGTGGTTGCTGCAATAGCAGGCGATCTGGAAGTCCCCGCCGTGCAGCGCGTGGAGGAAGGCATCGCGCGCGTACTGCAGCGAGCGGGAGAGCGGCCGGACCCAGCAGCTCGTCATCTCCAGGGCGTAGAGCGCCCGTCCCCGCGCGGAGGAGAAGCCGTGGCGCTCGGCCAGCGCGCACGCGAGCAACCCGAAGGCATGGCCTTCCGGGTAGCGCGCGAAGAGCGACCCCAGCACCAGGCCGTACCAGCCGTACCCATGGACGGACGCCTCGGTGTTGCCGTGCTGGAGGCTCAGGGAGACCATCCGGCACAGGTGGAGCGCGAGCAGGTTCGGGTCGCTGTAGATGGCCGGCGTGAACAGCGCGGCGAGCACGTCCATGAGCGCCCGGGTGTCCGGGTCGGTCATGAGGGGCAGCTCGACGAGGCGCTCGATGGGGCGCTCCCCCATCAGGGTCCACACCTCCGCGTTGGCGGCCTCCACCTCCTCGCGCGAGGGGTGGGGCGACATGTGCATGCCCATCCGGGCCAGGCACTCCAGGAGGCAGGTGATGGCGCCCTGGATGTCGTTGGCGGCGAGCAGGATGTCGTTGCGCAGGCGGTAGACGGCCGCCAGTTGCACCCGGGTGCGGACCCGCGGCAGGAGCTCCAGCACCAGGCGACGGGCCTCGGCGGCGTTGCCACCCATGAACTCACCGTGGGCCCGGTCCAGCTGGAGCTTGAACGCCAGCTCGGGGTCCGTCTCCCAGGGCTCTCCGGGGATGAGCGAGAAGGCCAACGTGAAGTGGTCCACGGCCGAGCGGAACGCGGTGGAGGCCCGCGCCTTCCCGCCCGCCTCGGCGTTCAGCCGGGCGAGGCGGTGGCGCTCTCCCGCGTCGGAGATCTGCGCCACCCCCGCGTTGAGCTGCCCCACCACGTCGAAGATCTTCTCGTGCACCTGCTCCGGGGGCAGGCTCGCCAACATCAGGCGGCCGATGCGCAGGTGCACGGCCTCGCGCTCCCGCTCGGGGATGAGCGCATGGGCCGCCTGCTGGATGCGGTCATGGGCGAACCGGTACTGCTCCGGACCCTGGGCCACCAACATGCCCTCGCGCAACACCTCCTCCAGGCCCGCCTCCACCTCGCCCGGCTCCGCGCCGGAGACGATGACCAGGAGCTGGCGCGGGAAGACATTGCCCACGCACGCGGCGAGCTGCAGCAGGAGCTGCGTCCGGACGGGCAACTGGCGCAGCCGGCTCACCATGAAGTCGGCGACGTTGCCGGAGTAGCCCCGGGCCCGGACGCCCGCGGCATCCCACCGCCACTCCCCTTCCGGCGTCCGGGTCAGCAGGCCGTCCTGGTGCAACGTCAGCAGGAAGCGGGTGATGAAGAACGGATTGCCGCCCGTCTTCTCGTGGACGAGGGCGGACAGGGGCCCGACCGTGCTCTCCGCCGCGCCCGGGAGCGAATCCGCGACGAGCTGCTGGACGTGCTCGCGGCTCAGCGGCTCGAGCCGCAGCTCCGACATGCGCACCCCCGCCTCGCGCAGCTCCGTCAGCGCCAGCGCCAGCGCATGGGAGGGACTCACCTCGTTGTCGCGGTAGGCGCCGGCCAGCAGCAGCGGCGGCGTCCCCGGGCGGGTGAGCAGGTATTGAAGGAGCTGGAGGCTGGCCAGGTCGATCCACTGCAGGTCATCCAGGAACAGGACGAGCGGGCGGGAGGACCCGGCGAACACGCCGAGGAAGCGTTGGACCAGCCGGTGGAAGCGATGCTGGGCCTCACCGTGGGGGAGCTCGGGGAGGGCGGGCTGCCGGCCCAGCACCTGTTCGAGCAGGGGCACCACATCCACGAGGAGCTGGCCCTGTTCGCCGAGGGCGTCGCGCAGCCGCTCGCGCCACCGGGCGAGCTGTTCATCCGGGCCCGCCAGGAGCTGCCGCGCCAGTGCGTGGAAGGCCTGCGCCAGGGTGGCGTAGGGGATGTGCTGCTGGAACTGATCCGCCTTCCCGCTCAGGAAGAATCCCTGCTTGCCGGCCACGGGCTCGCGCAGCGCGTGCACCACCGAGGACTTGCCGATGCCGGAGTAGCCACAGACCAGGAGGAGCTCCGACCGGCCTTCCTGGGCCACCCGCTCGAAAGCCCGTAACAGTTGGGCGATGTGCGTCTCCCGCCCGTACAAGCGGTGGGAGGAGGGCCACGAGTCTGGCGGTGGACTGGGGAGGGAACCGCCGGGAGGGGGTCGCATGGGAAGGGCCGGAAGGAGGCAAGGGAATCATGCCACCTCTCGCGCTCCAGCACCTCGCGAAGTCCCACACCCGCTAGAGCCTCCCACTTGCGCCCGTGCGGAATCGCTGCGTTTCTGGGTGCGATAACGACCTGGAGCCTCAGCTCGCGGCGGCGAAGCCCCCGTGGAAGGTGACGGGGATGGGGTGGTCGAAGTGCACGGTCGCCAGGGGACCGTCCTCCAGGTGCTTCCCATCCAGGACGGCCACGTAGGAGTGATCGCTCGTCCCGTCATAGACGAGGTCCAGCACGAAGGCGTCGTCCTCTGCCTCGCCACGCGGCACGAGCACCGGCTCGCTCGGCACATGCCCGGCCGGCACGGCCCACTCCGCGCCCTTCCCGCCGTCGAGCGCGATGCGCGTCACGCCCGAATACTTCCGGTCCGCCCCCCGGCGCTCGGTCTGCGCGAAGAGGGTGCCGTAGCGCGCCCCGTGCACCCGCGGGTGCAGCTGCGGGAACTCGCAGGGGACGTCGAAGAGCCTCGTCTCCCGCACCTTGCCCGTCTTCAGGTCCAGGTGCAGGCGCGTCAGCAGCGGAGGCGGTCCCTTCTCCTCGAGCTCGCCGATGTCGTCGAGCCGGAACTCCGGGTAGCGGCACAGGTCGACACACGGACCGCCCTCGTCCTCGAAGGCATTGGCGAAGTGCCAGGTCCAGAAGGCATCGAGCTCGAAGGTCCGAGGGGACTGGATGTCGTCCAGCGGGACGACGATGAGCCGCGCGCCGAGCTCGGGCTTCCACTGGAAGAGCTTCGTGAAGTCGGAGAGGCCCATCATCGCGCGCAGGAGATGGAGCTTCACCGGCCCCAGGAAGAAGATGAGGTGCCGCTCGGTCGCGATGAAGTCGTGCAGCATGCCCAGCCAGGGCGCCTCCACCGTGCCGAGCTTCGAGGGGACTCCCGCGTCCGGCAGCGCGTAGAGGTCGATGAGCATCTTCGGGCCGTAGCGCACGCCGAAATTGAAGGTCGTCCGCAGCGAGGCCACGCGGTGCGGGTGCGCGGAGAAGGCGCCTGACACCACGCCCAGGTCCGTGGCCGCGAGCGTGTCCAGCGTGTCCGGGTTCATCTCCTGCAACAGTCCGCCCTCCATCAGCGCGAAGAGCCGGTCCTGCCACCAGAAGGTCGAGGTGTTCCCCGTCGTCTTCGCCGTCCCGCTGCGCGCGGCGCGCATGCGATCCAGCCACGAGGCCGCCGAGCTGTAGAGGAACCGCCCCGCCTTCTCCTCCTCACGGTAGCCGGCGCTCTCGACGATGCGGCAGGCCCCCTGCGCGCCACGGCCATCGAAGCGCACCGCGGTGATGGCGCCGTCCGCCTCGAACGCGTGCGAGAGGCTCGCGCCGAAGCGCTCGAAGAGCCCCGGGCCCGCACGGAAGAGCGTGCCCCGGAGCGCCTCGGGAAGCCGTCCCTCGACCCGCAGCGGCTCGAAGCCGTGGGGCCGCGCGAGGGACCGCAACAGGGGACTCACGGCGTTCTGGCGGCTCATCGGCACTGCTCCTCGGAAGGGTGGACCCGCGACCGCATTGAAAGTAAGTGAGTCTTACTTACTTTGCAACGGACTTCGTTTCCGGTCCAATCCGGAGCCACACATGACCCGAAAGACGGCCCCGCGCCCCTACCACCATGGGGACCTCAAGCGCGCCCTGCTGGAGGCGAGCCTCGAGCTCATCCGCGAGGAAGGCGTGGACGCGCTCACCGTGGCCGAGGTCGGCCGCCGCGTCGGCGTGTCCTCCGCCGCGCCCTACAAGCACTTCGCGGACCGCCCGGCGCTGTTGCGCGCGCTCGCCACCGAGGGCAACCGCCAGCTCGGCGAGGCCATCGTCGCGGCGACGCGGGGGAGCACCGACCCGCTCGAGGCCTTCCGCCTCTCGGGCGTGGCCTACATCCGCTGGGCGGCGGAGAACCCGGCCCTCTACCGCATCGCCACGGATCCCTCGCACATCGACTACGCGTCGACGGAGCATGACGTCGAGGCGCCCGAGGCCCTCCGGGGCACCCTGGAGACGTTCTGGCCGGAGCTGGCGGCCCTGGTGCGCTCGGGCGCCGCCCTCCCCGCTTCTCATCCGCTGATACAGCAACTGCACGGCCGCGCCCTGGCGCAGGGCATGGCCAGCCTCTTCGTCAGCGGCATCTTCGCCTCGCTCGGCATCACCACCGCGGACGCGGAGCGGATGGCGCGCGCGGTGACGGGAGAGGACGTCCCGGCCACGTCGCGCCGGAGCCCTCCCTCGCGCTCCCGCTGAGTCGTGAAACGAGGGCGCGGCCCGGGGGTGGCTTGGAGGGGGGGCGTCTCAGTGACGCCCCTTCCCGCCCGCACCGCGAGCGGGCATCTCCACGGCGGTGCCGTCGAGCGTCGCGGTTCCGCAGTCCGGCCCGAAGACGAGCACGTGCGTCTGCCCGTCACTGCTGGTCCGCGACAAGGTGCCGGAGGTCGGCCACGGGCACACGTTCCTCGGAGGCCGCACGATGCTCTCGAGCGTCACCGCGCCCGTCGTCCCGTCGAGGAACTCCTCGGTGTAGAAGCCGTTGAGCGTGCGGACCGGGGGCGTGTCGCTGGAGAACTCGACGTGGGTGGCGCCCTTGAGGTGCACCGAGCGCACCACCGCGCCCGTCGCGTCGGTGAGCGTGCGCGTCACGTCCGACTCCGTGCTCTTCTTGCGCGGCGGCTCGTCGCCGATGAGCTCCGCGCTCGAGGCGCTGGTGCCCTCCACCTTCGAGACGGCGCCCTCGTCGTCCGTGCGCGAGATGCTGAACGTCACCGCCTGGTTCTGCGTGATGGCGCCATCGCAGTTCGGCGGCGCCGAGTACGTGTACGTGATGTCCACCGTGCCGCTGGAGGGACCGCCGTGCGGCCGGCCAAAGCCCTCGGGACGGGGGCCATCGGTGGGAGGAGCTCCCCGGGCGGGCCGGCCACCGAAGAGCGTCGAGAGCACTCCGCTTCCCGTGCCCTCCCCCGGGGGCGGAGGACGACGGCCGTCACCGCGCCCGCCACCCCCGTGTCCGCCACCACCGGGCCGCATGGGCGCCGCGCACTCCGTCCACTCGAGGTGGACCGTGGCCGGCAGGCTCTTGCCACAGACGTCCACGTGGGTGATGTCCGGGCTCGCGTCACAGTGGAAGCCCTCCACCGCGTCCGAGCGTACCGCGTGCAGCCCGCGCATCAGGCTCGAGACCTCCACCGCATCGGTCGAGTCGGAGGACGCCTCCACGGCCTGGGACACCATCGTCGTGGCGTCCTCCGCCGTCGCCGGCGCGCCGCAACCACTCGCCATCGCGCCCGCGACGAGTGCACCCGCGAGCCACAGACCACCCCTCATCTTGTGATTCATTCGTGCTCCCTTGTGTTTCACCACCGCAACCGCACCCGTAGGACGAAAAGGGTATTTTTCGTGTTCCCGGAACCCGCGCTCCGCTTCTTGCGGAACGGCCCGCGCGGGCGGCTACACTGGGAAACGTGAGTGAGAACGAGGAGCTGCGCGCATTGATCGCCGAGGCCCAGGACGGCAACGTCCGCGCCTTCGAGCTCCTCGTCTCGTCCCACCTGCCCCAGGTGCGCCGCTTCGCGCGGGCCTTCGCGTCCTCGGACGCGGACGTGGATGACCTGGCGCAGGAGGCCCTGGTGAAGGTGTACAAGAGCCTGCGCTCGTACCGCTCCCAGTCCGCCTTCAAGACGTGGCTCTACTCCGTGGTGCGCAACGCCTTCTTCGACGCCCTGCGCGGCCGCGCGGGCCGGGAGCGCTCCCTGGAGGAGCCGCTCGCCGCGGACCACGCCCAGGCCCCCTCCACCGCCGATACGGCCGACGAGCGCCTGCTCCGAGAGGAGGAACGTCAACGTTTGTGGCGGGCCCTGCGCGCCCTTCCCCCGGAGTTCCGCACGGCGGTGGTACTCTTCGACGTGGAAGGGCACACCTATGAGGAGGTCGCCGCCATCGAGGCGGTGCCCATCGGGACGATCAAATCGCGCCTCTCCCGGGGCCGGGCCCTGTTGCGCACCCTGCTGGCGGGCGGGCAGGCGCCAGAGGCCTCGGAGAGTACAGGCGGGGCGGGAACATCCGACGGCGGTGTTTCGTCCCAAGGACGTAGGAGTGGGAAATGACTGAGCCCGAAGACATGGAAGATCGCGCGCTGCGGGAGCGGCTGGCCGGGCTGCGGGAAGAGCCCGCCGAGCGCGGCTTCCAGGCCTCGCTCCACCGCCGGTTGGTGGCGGCCGGTCCTCCCGAGCCCGCTCCGGGGTGGGACCGTGTGCGTTGGCTCTTCCGGCGGCGTGCGCCCTGGCTCTGGCCGGCGATGGGCGCGGCGGCGGGGGTCGCGGCCTTCCTGGTGATGAGCGCGGTGCAGCCGCCGCCGGTGCCTCCAGCCGTGCTCGCCGAGGCCTCGCGCCCGCTCGAGACGCCGGGCACCCAGGTGCCGGTGAGCAAGGTGGCGGTCATCAAGCTGGACTTCACGGCGGACGTGGCCGTGGAGCAGGCGGACTTCCAGGTGAGCCTGCCCGAGGGCCTGTCCTTCTGGGCGGATGGGCAGGAGCTCGAGCTGCGCTCCTTCCGGTGGACGCAGGCATTGAACGCGGGGAGCAACGTCATCCCCATCGCGGTGCGCGGGCAGAAGCCGGGCCGCTACCTCGTGACGGCCGAGGCGCGCACCGGAGACCAGCGAATCGAGCACGACGTGGTGCTCGAGGTGACAGAGGGATGAACACGACCCGGGCCCAACTCTCCGCGGTGCTCGCGGCGCTCTCGTTGTGCGTGGCCGGGACCGCGCACGCGCAGACGCCGGCGGCACCGCCTCCCGTGGACACCGGAGCGGCCCGTGCGCCCGAGGTGCCTCCCCCCTCCGAGCGGCCGGCACCCCCGGCCCCGCCGCCTCCGGAGTCGCGCGCCCACGTGCGCAGCTCCCACACGGTGGACGTCATCGCCCCGGGCGAGCAGGTGGACACCGTGCTCGGACGGATGCGCGTGGAACGCACCGCGCCACCGCCCCGGGGTGACACGGCCGGGCCACCGCCCGGGCAGGAGCCCCGGGGGCCTCGCGGCCAGGAGCCCCGTGGACCTCGCGGCCAGGAGACACGCGGACCGCCCGCGGGTCCGGGCCGCTCGGGGCCGCCTCGTCCGGGCGATGACGGACGCGGACGGCATACCTCGCCGAGAACCGATGGCGCCCGGCCGCCCCCCTCATCGCAGCCGCCGCCGCCGCCGCCCCGGTGATATCTCTGCGCCGGAATGCTCCTTCCGGTGCTCACCCTCCTGACGCTGCTGACCGCGGCGGACCCGCTCTCCGAGGCACGGCAGGCATTCGCCGACGGCCAGTACCCGGAGGCGGAGCGGCTGGCGCTCCAGGCCGCACAGCCGCCCCAGGAGGGAGCCGCGCTCTACCTGGTGGGGCTGGCGCGCTTTCGTGACGGGCGGCCCACCGAGGCGCTGGAGGCCCTCGACGCCGCGGGACGGGCACCGGACGCCCCCGAGCGTGCCGGGTGGAGCTTCAACCGGGGCGCCTGTCTCTACGCCCTGGAGCGCTTCGCCGAGGCCGAGCAGGCCTTCCTCGAGGCCACGCCGGATGAATCGCTCGCACGCCTCGCGTGGGTGAACGCCGGTTTCGCGGCGTTGGACGGAGGCTCGCCCGAGCGCGCCGAGCAGTGGGCGAAGCGCGCCAGGCCCGGCGCCTCCGAGCGGGAGACGGTGCTGGTGGAGGAGCTGCTCGCGCTCGTCGCCCGTACGCGGGGGCTCGCCGAGGACGCGGCGGCGGAGGCGTACCGTCAGGGCCTCGTGTCCTTCGACGCGGGGCGCTTCGAGGAGGCCCGCGCCTTCTTCCTCCAGGCCGCGAAGGGGGACACGGCTTCGGGACGGGCACGGCTCATGGCGGGGGCCTCGGCCTGGCGGTTGGGGGAGCGCGAGACGGCGCGCGAGGACATCACCTCGGCGCTCGCGCTGCCGCTGGAGCCCCGGGACAGCCAGACGGCGCGCGACTACCTCGACCGGCTGTCCTTCGGGTTGCGCGCCCAGGGGAAGGGATTCCAGGCGTCGGCGGGCGCGGGCCTGGGCTTCGACAGCAACGTGCTGCAGGTGGGCGTGGCGGCGCGCGATGTCTCCACCGGCACCGCGAGCGCTTTCGCGGAGGCCGGGCTCGGGCTCGTGGCGCGCTGGCGGCTGTCGGACACGCTGTTCACCGAGCTCTCCTACGGCGGGACGCAGCGGGCGTACGCGCTGTCCTCCGCGCAGGACTATTCGCTTCAGCTCCACCGCGCGGCCGTGGCGTTGGAGTGGGACGTGGCGCGCCGCGTGCGCCTGGGCGCCTCGTCCTGGGGGGACCTGTTCTTCACCGGCCTGTCGGCCTTCCGTGGGCTGCAGGGCTCCGTGAGTGGCTCGGCGTGGCTCGCGCTGGACGAGAGCGAGTGGACGAGCAGCCGGCTCGACGTGGCCTTCGCGCACAAGGCCGGGCTCGTCAGCGAATTCGACTTCCTCACCGGACAGCGCCTGGACGCGACGCTGTCCCAGGAGCTCCGCCTGAAGACCCTGGGGCTCACCGCGTGGTACCGCTACCGGCAGGACCGCATCGGAACGCTGGAGCAGGCCGTGTCCGGAGACACGACGCGGACGTACGTCATCCCCTTCGCGTGGACGGGGCACGCGGTGGGTGCCGCCGCGCGGTGGGTGCTGAACGAGCAGCTCGACGCGAGCCTGAACGCCGAGGCCGAGTGGCGTGACTACCTGAGCGACAGCTACCTGCGGGTGCGGACGGCGGAGGGAGCCGTGGAGGAGTGGGGCCGGCGCCGGCGAGAGGACTTCCGCTTCGTCCTCGGCCCCGCGGTGAGCGCCCGGTTGTCGAAGCACCTCCAGCTCTCAGCGCGGTACGAGCTGCTGGTGAATGCCTCCAACGTGGACACGCGGCTGACCGACACCGCGGGAGCGTGCGTGGCCCCCGAGTACGTGTGCCACCGCTACGACTACACGAACGGGAACTACACGAAGCACCTGGTGATGCTGGAGCTGGGCGCCACGTGGTGAGGGCTCAACCCGCCGCGGGGTGGCAGGACACCGCCAGCGGCAGTCCGAGCGCGGCGAGCTCCGCCAGCTCCTCGGGGGCGAGCACGAAGTCGCACTGCCGCTCGTAGGCGACGACCAGGTAGAGCGAGACCTCGGTGGCCCCCAGGCTCCGCAGCTCCGGCAGCCGTGCCTTCAACGCGCGCAGGGGCTCCAGGGCGGAGACTCCGGGCTCCAGGTCCTCGTCGAACAGCACCAGCATGGCGCTCCCGTACGGCAGGGCCCTGCCCTCGTAGCGGCCCGAGGGGGCCACCTCGCCGGGCTCGTTCGCATCCACCAGCAGCAGCCCCGTGCGCTCCTGGGCGAGCGATGGAGAGAAGGCATCTCCCTGGAGCAGACAGTAGAGGAAACGCCGTGCCGGGAGCGGCTGGCTCATGCGGCCCATCTCACTCCACGTCCACCCGGAGCGCCAGACGCCGGGCCCGCCCCGTGCGCGAGTGGGAGCGCGAGCGCCGGGACGCGGGCTGCCGGGAACGGCTCGCACCGGAAGGCTTCGCCGCCGGCTCCGAGGCGTCCTCCCCACACTCGGGGCCGAGCAGCTCGTCCACGGAGCTCTCCAGCACCCGGTACATGCGCCGCAGCGTCGAGGCACTCGGCACGAGGCTCGAGCTGTCGCGCTCGAAGCGGCCATAGGCCTGCTCGGGCATGCCGATGCGCTGGGCCATGTCCGCCTGCGAGAGCTCCACCAACTGCCTCACGGTGCGGAGGGTGTTCCGAAGGGGTTCGGCCAATCGTTTGCGGACCTCGGGAGGCACATGACCTGGCATGGTGGCCACAACCCTATCTACCAGCGACGTCAAGTCAACCCCATATCCTATTTTGGCGGTCACTTGTTTCATTCCCGCCGCCCCAAGTAGGGTCTCGCGCGGTGTCGGTTGCGAGACGGAGTCCGGGGTCCTGGCGTCCGGAACCGTGCGCCTGCCCCGGAGGGCACCTGCGTGGAAGTGGCGCGCGTGCTCCGCTCCGGGCGCACGGCGGCTCACGGTCCGCCACTCCCCGGGGGGAACCGCACCATGCCCCATGCCCGACGTCCGCAGCCCGGGCCCGTCCGCCTCGCGCACTGGGCCAACGTGCCGCTGCTCGCCCTCCTGGCGATGAGCGGCCTGCAGATTCTCACCGCCTACCCGATGATGGGTCCGCAGGGAGCGCCCTACGGCGTGTACCCCTTCCAGGGCACACCGCCTCCCGAGTGGGCCCGGCTGGGCGCGTGGCTCGCGGGGGGGCGGCACTGGCACTTCGCCTTCGGCTGGTTCTTCGTCCTCAATGGCGTCTTCTACGTGGCCTGGCTGGTGGGCAGCGGCGAGTGGCGGCGGCGCCTCTTCCTTCCCCGCCGCGACGCTCGCGACGCGCTGCACACGGCCGCGTACTACCTCCGGCTGCGCAAGGAGGCCCCACGGCAGGAGCCCTACAACGGCCTGCAGCGCTTCGCGTACACGGGCGTGCTGATGCTGGCCATCCTCGAGGTGCTCTCCGGGCTCGTGCTCTACAAGCCCGTGCAACTGCACGCGCTCACCTCCCTCTTCGGAGGCTACGACCCGGCGCGGCTGGTGCACCTCGGGATACTCGCGCTGCTGGCGCTCTTCACCGTGGGGCACGTGGTGATGGTGGCGCTCCACCCGCGCACGCTCGGGGAGATGGTGACGGGAGGCCGGCGCCATGAGTGACACGCGAGACAGACGGCTCCTCACCCGGCGCGCGTGGCTGCTCGGCACGGCGGCGGTGACCCTGGGCGCCTGTGACAGCAGCCGGCCCCGTCAGGGCTTCCTCGGGGCCATGGAGCGCTTCAACCAGCGCTTCCAGTCGGCGCTCTTCGATCCGGAGCAGCTCGCGCCCGAGGAGCCCGCGGAGGCCCTCACGCGGCCCGGGGCCTTCCCGCAGTACTTCATCTCGGACCGGGTGCCGCTGGCACCGGCGGGCTGGGCGCTCCAGGTGGGCGGACGGGTGGCGCGGCCGGGGGTGCTCTCGTTGGAGGAGCTGCGGAGGATGCCTCGCACGGACTACCGCATCCGCCACCACTGCGTGGAGGGCTGGAGCGCGGTGGCCTCGTGGCACGGCGTGCGGGTGAGCGAGCTCGCGAAACTGGTGGGCGCGGACCCGCGGGCCCGCTTCGTGGAGTTCCGCTCCTTCGACGCGGGCTATTACTCCTCCTGGGACGGGCCGAGCGCCTTCCACCCCCAGACGATTCTGGCCTACGGGATGAACGGCGAGCCGCTGCCTCCCGAGCACGGCGCACCGCTGCGCCTCTACTCGGGGGTGAAGCTCGGCTACAAGATGGTGAAGTACCTCACCGCGGTGAACTTCCTCCCAGAGCCCACGGGTGGCTACTGGGAGGATCGCGGCTACGAGTGGTTCGCCGGGGTGTGACGCACCGGCGAGCCGCTCAGATGGCCCTCTTGCCGGATAACGGGGCAAGCCCACCCGAGGCCCGGTCCGCCAGCAGCGCCCGCAGTGCCTCGTCGCGCGAGCGGTAGACGTTCACCGCCGCGCCGTTGATGACGCCGCTGGTGCTGACGAACATCTTCGTCATCTCGTCGCCGCCGTAGCGGAAGGAGCGCTGGGTGTAGCGCGACAGCACCTCGGAGCGCTCGCGCCCGAAGACGCGGCCCGCCGTGTACTTCACCACCAGCCCATCCAGGTTGATGAGCAGGTCCACCTTCGAGGGGTACTTCGACAGGTGGCCCTCCACCTCGGTGCGCCAGCGCGCCACGTCCAGCGAGTTGTTGAGGATGCAGTCCTCGAACGTCGCCGTCACGACGTCGTGCTCCTCGTCGTAGTCGAAGGACATTCTCCAGGCCATGGCACGAGCCTCCTAGGCGGCGCGGCCCAGGCCGGTGAGGAAGGAGGTGAGCAGCGCGGCCGTCTCGGCGGGGCGCTCCACCTGCGGGTAGTGCCCCGGCCCGGGCAGGTACACCAGGCGCGCGTTCTGGATGGGGCGCACCACCGCCTCGCGCAGGAAGGCCGGCGGCAGGAACGGGTCATCCGTGGCCACCACCAGCGTGGGCGCGGTGATGGAGGCCAGCTTCTCCACGAAGCCACCGCCCGTCCATGCATCGAAGCTGCCCTCGATGGAGCCCTTGGCCACCGCGCCCGCGACCTTCAGCAGCCGCTCCAGCGCCTCGGGCGACAGCTGCTTGCACGCCAGGCCGAGGATGATCTTCTGCTTCTCCCTGTCGTTGGCCGAGGTGCGGAACAGCCCGGCGGCGTCCGGCGGCAGCTGCATGCCCGAGGCGGGCACCGTGTTGAGCAGCACCACGCCGTCCACGCGCGAGGGCTCCTGCGCCGCCACCCACTGGGCCAGCTGGCCGCCCATGCTGTGGCCCACCACCGTGAAGCGCTTCAGGCCCGCGTGGTCCGCCACCGCCAGCACGTCGCGCGCGTGCTGCTCGAGCGTGTAGCCGCTCGCGGGCGCCCCGGAGCCACCCGAGCCCCGCAGGTCCGGAATCACCAGCCGCAGCCCCGGGGTGTCCATCAGCGCCACCAGCTCGTTGAACACCTCGCCCGACATCATCCACCCGTGGACGAGCAACACGTTGCGCGGGCCGTCTCCGATGACGCGGTAGTGGATGGACGTCTGATCGCTGGAAGCAACAGTGGGCATGGAAGGCTCTCCGTCAGAGGGGGGTGTCCCGCGGTGGGGGGGGCCGCGGTGAGGGACAGCGAAAGGGCGCGGATGCTACGCCAACTCTCCGACACGACTGTAGCCTGTCCCGGGCGTGAAATCGCCTCCCCGCCTGACACGCCGCGGCATGACCCCGCGGCTTCCACCCGCCCCCCGTGCTCATCACCGGGCAGAACGTAGGAGGGAGGGTGAGTCGGGAGCACCCCGGATTGACTCCCAGGAGGGGAAGGTGCTGGAAGGTAGGATAGGCGGGTAGGCGCGGGCCCGCCTCCTCGGCCGTTCCCCCTAACCGCGCTGGGAGTCACTCCATGAAGTCTGTCATCGGAAAGTTCCGCCCCTGGAGGGCGGCCCTGCTCACCGCGGGCCTCGTCACCACACCCCTGCTGTCCTGCGGCCCGGCCACCGAGGCCGAGGTCGTCTCCGTCGAGGGCACTCCGGAGGCAGTGGGTGATGCGCGTCAGGCCGCCATCTCCTGGACGCTGGGCGCCCAGTACGACGCGACGAAGAGCAACATCACCTTCAACGTCTACTCGTCGCGCGCCACCCGCATCGAGGTCTACATCTACAAGACGCCCAACGGCGCGCAGGAGGTGGCGAAGTACGTGCTGACGAAGAACACGACCACCCACGTGTGGTCCACCACCGTCTCCGTGGCCACGCTGCAGAACACCTACGGCGTCACCGGCCCGGTGTACTACGGCTACCGCGCCTGGGGCCCCAACTGGACGTACAACAGCAGCTGGACCAAGGGCTCCAGCCTGGGCTTCGTCTCCGACGTGGACGCACAGGGCAACCGCTTCAATCCCAACAAGCTCCTGGTGGATCCCTACGCGCTGGAGATGAGCCACGATCCCATCAACCCCAACAACACCGACGGCACCCTGTACGCCACGGGAGCCACGCACCGGCTCAAGGACAGCGGCGCCGTGGCGCCCAAGGGCGTGGTGCTGGCACCGGACACCACCAGCTACGGCACCAAGCCCACGCGCGCCCTGAAGGATGACGTCATCTACGAGGTGCACGTGCGCGGCCTCACCCAGGGCGACTTGAGCATCACCTCGTGCCGCGGCACCTACGCGGGCGCGGCGCAGAAGGCCGCGTCCCTGGCGGCGCTCGGCGTCACCGCCGTCGAGTTCCTCCCGCTGCAGGAGACGGACAACGACGCCAACGACGTCAATCCCACCACCACCACGGGCGACAACTACTGGGGGTACATGACCCTCAACTACTTCGCGCCGGACCGCCGCTACGCCTGCGACAAGAGCGCGGGCGGCCCCACGCGCGAGTTCAAGGCCATGGTGAAGGCCTTCCATGACCAGGGCATCAAGGTCTTCATCGACGTGGTCTACAACCACACCGGCGAGGGCGGCGCGTGGAGCTCCACGGACAAGACGACGTACAACGTCTTCACCTTCCGTGGCCTGGACAACCCCACGTACTACAGCCTCACCAGCGACTTCCAGAACAGCTGGGACAACACGGGCGTGGGCGGCAACTTCAATACGTTCAACCCGGTGGCGCAGGACCTCATCGTCCACTCGCTCAAGTACTGGAAGGACGAGCTGGGCGTGGACGGGTTCCGCTTCGACCTGGCCTCGGTGCTGGGCAACACGTGCCAGCACGGGTGCTTCAACTACGACAAGCTGAACAGCGGCACGGCGCTCAACCGCATCTGGCGGGACCTGGCTCCGCGCCCGGCGGCGGGCGGCACCGGGGCGGACCTCATCGCCGAGCCGTGGGCCATTGGCGGCAACAGCTACCAGGTGGGCAACTTCCCCAGCGGCTGGTCCGAGTGGAACGGCATCTACCGCGACACCCTGCGCAAGGACCAGAACCAGATGGGCCTGGAGACGGTGACGCCGGGACAGCTGGCCTCGCGCTTCGCGGGCTCCTCGGACCTGTACGGGGATGACGGCCGCAAGCCGTACAACTCCATCAACTTCATGGTGGCCCACGACGGCATGACGTTGAAGGACCTGTATGCCTGCAACAGCAAGAACAACCTGCAGCCGTGGCCGTACGGCCCGTCCGACGGTGGCGAGGACAACAACCACAGCTGGGATCAGGGCGGAGTGCTCGCCGACCAGCGCAAGGCGGCGCGCAACGGCTTCGCCTTCCTGATGCTGAGCGCCGGCACGCCCATGTTCAACGGCGGCGACGAGTTCCTGCGCACGCAGTACTGCAACAACAACGTGTACAACCTGGACTCGAGCGCCAACTGGCTCAACTACACGCTGAACACGGACCAGGCGAACTTCAAGACGTTCGCCCAGCGCCTCATCGCCTTCCGCAAGGCGCACCCGGCGCTGCGTCCGGCCAACTTCTTCAGCAGCGTGGACAACAACGGCAACGTGATGGAGCAGATGCGCTGGTTCCAGCCGAACGGCGCCGTGGCCGACTCGACGTACATGGGCAACGGTGGCAACCACGCGCTGGCCTACCGCATCGACGGCAGCGAGCTGGGTGACTCGGCGAGCGCCATCTACGTGGCCTACAACGGCTGGAGCGGCACGGTGAACTTCTCGCTGCCGTGGCCGGGCACGGGCAAGCAGTGGTACCGGGTGACGGACACCTGCCCCTGGGCCGAGGGCGCCAACCAGGTGAACAGCCCCGGCTCCGAGACGCTCATCGGCGGCGAGGGCTACAGCTACGGCGTGTGCGGCCGCGGCATGCTGCTGCTGATCGCGAAGTAGTCCGCTGACGCGGGGCCGTTCATTCGCGGGGCGCGGTGCCTTCCGGGGCCGCGCCCCGTGGTGTTTCCAGCCAGGACCCCGCGAAACGGCATGGCGGCCAGCGGCGGAGGTCTGGGTTTTCCGCGAGGGCTCAGTCCCGTGCCGACAGGGCCGTGGGAGCCTCCGGCGCGGCGGACGGGGACGCCTCGGCGCTGGCCTCCACGACGGGCAACGGGGCGCTCGCGGAGCGCAGGAGCGCGAGGGCGGGCTGCTCGCGGCGCAGCGCCACGTACCCCTTCACCGCCACCTCCAGGCCCACGTCCCGCTTCGCCCGCTCGGACAGGAACCACTTGTGCTCCAGCACCTGGCAGTAGAGCTCGGCCTCGTCCGCCGCCGGCCCGAGCTCCCGCTCCAGCTGGCCCAACGTCGGCCGGAAGCGCTCGTCGAGCCAGCGGAACGCCGCCACGCTCAGGGGCACGCTCCGGTTCACCTCGCGGGTGAGCGTGGCCTTCAGCTCGCGGATTTCGTTGAGCAGCAACGCCGCCTGCCGCTCCTCGGCCACCAGCCCCGTCAGATTGTGGAGCTGGTGCCGGTGGTACTCGCGGTCCGTCACGATGGTCCGCATGCGCAGCTGGCTGCCGTCGCCGCTGGCCACCAGGTCCACCTCGCCCACCGAGAAGCCCAGCTCGTTGAGCGCGCGGATCCGCTCGTGGATGCGGTAGCTCTCGCCGGGGGTGATGGTGAGCTCCTTGTTGATCTCCGCCCACAACCGCTCGTAGCGCTGGCGGATGCTCGGGGCCGTCTCGTAGACGTCGAGCGTCGCGGGCAGCTCCACCATCGCCGCGAGGTCCGCGAGCCCTCCGGTGATGTTCTCCTCCATGATGAGCAGGTCCAACTCGCGCTGGCCGTCGGAGAGCTTGGGGTGCAGCTCCGAGGTCTCCGCGTCCACCGCGTAGGCCTGGAGCTCGCCCGCGTCGCGGCGGAAGAGGACGTTGGACAGGGAGCAGTCGCCCCAGAAGAAGCCACCGAGGTGCAGCCGCACGAGCAGGCTGGCCATGGAGTCCAGCAGGCGCTCGCGGTAGCGCTCCAGGCCCTTGTTCATGAAGAGCACGCGGTAGGGCAGCGACGAGGGCAGGTATTGCGTGAGGAGGACGGCCACCTCGTCACCGGGCTCGCCCAGGGCGCGCACCCGGGCGAGTCCCACCACCATCACCGCGGGCAGGTGGCGCTCCTCGAGTCCGCGCAGCACGTCGTACTCGCGCTGTCCCACGGACACGGGCAGCTCCTTGAGCGCGTAGATGTGAGCGCCGTAGCTGACGAAGACGACCGTGTGCCGGGAGAGGCCACGGGGGACCTCGACGAGCCGGGAGCACACCTCCGGGCGCCACTCCTCCAGGGGCAGGTGCCACGGCAGGTCCAGGAAGTCCGGGTGGCCCTGGTGCAGGTGCAGCGCGTTGAGCCCGCGAAGTGGCGTCATGCCGGCAATCCTAGCGCCAGCGCGCCAGCCGGAGGGGGACACCATGGATGCAGAGGAGGACAACGAGGGCTTTTCAGGCTTTCACCCAGGGAGCATCTTCCTCTTCGAGTGAAAAAACCTCCCTGGTGAAAATGGATCTCTCAAACCATTGAACTCACGAGACCTCCTCAGGACATGAGGTAGAGAATCCGACGGGGCCCCTTTTTCACCTGGGCTTGATTTTCACTTCTCACCGAAGGAGGCTCCTGAGTGAAGATGACCGCTGAGATCCACCTTCCCACCCGACTTGCCCGCTGGCTACAGCCCCAGCCCTGGCTTCATGTCCGGAGCTCTGACAAGGCGGTGTTGAAGCTGGGTGGCCGCGTCATCCGCCTTCGATTCGTGGACGTTCCAGCGTCATTCCGCGTGGAGCACATCGACTTTCTGCTGCACAGCGTGCGCGCGTGGGAAGCGGATGAGGCAACGCACGGCATCCCGGTCATCGCGAGCCCGTTGCTCAGTCAAACCATCCGGCGGTCGCTCGCCGAGCGGAATGCCAGCTACCTGGACTCCAAGGGCCATTGCCATCTGGTGGCAACAGGAGTGCTCGTCCACCTGGATGAACCCCCGGCGCCGCTCGTCAAGAAGCGCGGGAAGAGCGGAGTGGGCGTCCATGGGGTCAGAGCCCTCCAGGTGCTGCTGGAACAGCAGGAGCCCATTTCCGTCTCCCAACTCGCGCAGCTGTCAGCCGTCTCCCTGGGGCAGGCGCACAAGTTGCTCGAGCAGCTCGAGCAGCTGGGATTGGTGCGCGCCTTCGGCAAGGGGCCCGCCAAGCGGCGTGTCGTGAGGGAGCGGACGGAGCTCCTCGACTGGCTCGAGCAACAACCCAGCGCCACCCGCTGGGAGCCTTCACTCGATGTGGCACTCTACGCGCGCCGGCCCGAGGAACTCTGGTCGCGGATGAGCACGAGGCTCACACAAGCGGGAATCCCGCACGCGCTCACGGGAGCCGCCGCGACGAGCTTGTACGGGGTGGGCCCGACCCACGTTCCGATATCCCTCGTCCGCATCTCCCCGGAGATCCGCCTGGAGCAGGCCGCCCAGGAGCTCGGAGCGGAAATCACCGATCGTGGCGCGAACCTCGCCTTGCTGCATGACACCGGCAAGGTGGGTTGCTGGCGTACGGAAACGAAGAACGGCATCCAGGTGGCGCCCGCGATTCGCATCTATCTGGACGCGCGCTCCGAACGCCGCGGCGACGACATCGCCCGGCAATTCCGTGAGGTGGTGCTTGGCTATTGAGGGGGGTCATCTCGACGAATACAACCCGGCGGTCCTATCGCAGCTGCTGGGAGAGGCCGCACGCGTCGTGCGCGCGTTCAGCTTCGCGGGAGCACATGTCGTCATCGTGGGAGGACTCGCCCCCTCCCTGCTCGTGCCAACGCTCGAGCCCGGCTTCGAGCCGCATATCGGCACCCAGGACCTCGACCTCTGCCTGCGCGTGGCGCTCATCGAAGGCGAAGTCGGCAACTACGAGCGCCTGGAGACGTGCCTCAAAGGCGCGAGCTTCAAGATGCTGAACGGTGAGAGCTGGCGCTGGCAAGGAGGCGTCGCCCTGCCGCTGACCGTCGAGTTCTTCTGTCCCCCAGTTCCGGAACGCAAACCTGGGCAGCTGCATCGTCCCGGCGGGGTCGTGGGTGGAAGACTGTCGGCGATGGTCCTCGCGACCGGAGGACTGGTCGACAAGGACTTCCGGGAAGTGGTGGTCGAGGTCCTCCTGCCGGGAGGAGGAGGAAAGACACACCAGCCGCTGAATGTGGCCGGACCCGCAGCCTATCTGGCCACGAAGGCCGATGCGCTCCAGCGGCGCAACAAGAACAAGGACGCCTACGACATCATCTGGCTCGTGGAGTCCTGGCCGGGAGGTCAGGCCGCGTTGGCTCCCGACATCCGCGCGAGTGTCGTCTTCAACGATCCCATCTTCCAGGCGGCCCTGGTCACCCTGAAGCGGGAGTTCGAGAACCTCGATTCCGCTGGGGCAAGGAAGTACGCACGTTTCATGGGTGGAGGGGGAGTAGACCCCGACCAACTCGCTCGCCGTGCCGTCGGCGCCATCAAGCTCCTTCTCGAGCAACTGAGCAGGCCGTAGCGGACGCGCTGCCCTCCATCATGAAACATGATGGAACGTGGCGTGCACTCCTCCGGCGGCCCATTAGAATCCGCGCCCCATGCAAACCCTTCAAGGATGGACGGCTCTCGTCACCGGCGCCAGCGCGGGAATCGGCGAGGCCTGCGCGATCGCCCTCTCCCAGGCGGGCGCCAGGCTCGTGCTCGCGGGCCGCCGCGGTGACCGGCTCGAGGCCCTCGCGGCGAAGCTCCCCAACCCCGCCCACCCCCTCGTCCTCGACGTCCGCTCGCGCCAGGATGTCGAGGCCTCGCTCTCCTCGCTCCCCGCCGGGTTCTCCGACGTGGACATCCTCGTCAACAACGCCGGCCTCGGCCTCGGCCTCGAGCCCGCCCACGAGGCGTCGCTCGATGACTGGGAGACGATGATCGACACCAACTGCAAGGGGGTCGTCTACGTGACGCGCGCCCTGCTGCCCGGCATGGTGAAGCGCAACCGCGGGCACGTGGTGAACCTCGGCTCGGTGGCCGCCACCTACCCCTACCCCGGTGGCAACGTCTACGGCGCCACCAAGGCCTTCGTGCACCAGTTCTCCGAGAACCTGAAGGCCGACCTCGTGGGCACCCGCGT
Organism: Archangium sp.; assembly: GCF_057119385.1. NCBI lineage: Bacteria > Pseudomonadati > Myxococcota > Myxococcia > Myxococcales > Archangiaceae > Archangium > Archangium sp. Next base: position 27,361 of record NZ_DBNGVP010000097.1, read on the forward strand.
GCGCGTCACCGACATCCAGCCCGGCATGGTCGAGACCGACTTCTCGCTCGTGCGCTTCAAGGGCGATGCCCAGCGCGCCCGCAAGACCTACGAGGGTATGGAGGCCCTCACCGCGGGCGACATCGCCGACATCATGCTCTGGGCCGTCACCCGCCCCGCGCGCGTGAACATCAACGTCGTCGAGGTCATGCCCGCCGACCAGGGCTTCGGCCCCTTCAACATCAAGCGCCGCTGAGCTCCGGGAGCCATCGCGTGGAGCAGGCACCTTCACAGGGAAAGAGGACGGTCCACTGCGCGGATGCCCTGGCGTGGCTGGAGGGCCAGGGCGTGCTCGCCGGGTGCTCGCTCATCACCTCGATGCCCGACGTGTCCGAGTTCCCTTCCCTGTCGCTCGCCGAGTGGAAGGAGTGGTTCGTCCGCACCGCGTCGCTCGTGCTCTCGCGCTGCCCCGACGACGGCGTCACCATCTTCTACCAGACCGACATCAAGAAGGACGGGACCTGGGTCGACAAGGGATACCTCGTGCAGAAGGCCGCCGAGCAGCTGGGGCACTCGCTGCTCTGGCACAAGGTCGTCTGCCGCACTCCGCCCGGGAGCACCACCTTCGGGAGGCCCGCGTACTCGCACATGCTGTGCTTCTCGCGAGGACTCCACGCGGACCTCTCGAAGTCCACCGCCGATGTGCTCCCCCAGGCGGGCGAAGTCACCTGGACCCGGGGCATGGGCGTGCAGGCGTGCCTCGTGGCCTGCCGGTACGTGCTGGAGAACACGCCCACGCGCACCATCGTGGACCCCTTCTGCGGCCATGGCTCCGTGCTCGCGGTGGCCAACTGGCTGGGACTCGATGCCGTGGGCGTCGAGCTCAGCCGCAAACGCGCGAAGAAGGCACGGGCGCTCCAGATGCCGATTGGAGACTCGGAGCCCTCGGAAGGTCCGGAGCCCGAGGGTGGTGACGGGGACGAATGAGCCGGGGCTCATCCCAGCGCGGAGGTCGGGAGCCCTCGGCCCGGCAGCTTGTTCATCCTGGATGGCAGCCTGCTTGTTCGCCGCACCATGCGACATCTTGAGCCTGCTGACGTGGGCGACATCGACGGCGAACTGACGCCTCCGTTCCTCCGTCTCCTTCGCCAGGATGGTCTTCTCTTTCTTTCCCCCTGGAACTCTCGGAGCAGGGCTGCAAGCTCCCTTGGCTGGACGCGGCCGCCTACGCTCAGCTCGACGAGCCCTGAAGGCCCTCCAGCCGGGGCCGCTCCTCCACCCCCAGGAATCCGTAGAGCGCCGTCATCACCGCGTGCGGCTGATCCCACATGAGGAAATGCCTCGCGTGCTCCACCCGCACGAGCCTCGCGCCCGGAATCTCCCACGCGAGCCGCTCGCCCCACTTCACCGGCTGGAAGGTGTCCTCCACGCCCCAGATGATTCGCGTGGGCACGCCCATGTGCGGCAGCCTCGGCACCAGCTCCTGCGTCTGGTTGGTGTCCAGCGCCGCCGCGTCGCGCACCAGGGATGTCTTTCCCACCTCCGTCGCGTACGGCGCCAGCAGCCCGTCCAACACTCCGTCCGGCGGAGCCGTGGCGAAGCCCGTCCGCTTCAGCGCCAGCCTCAACATCCGTTGCAGCGCCCGCGCCGACAGCCGCTTCACCACCGCCGGGTGTCCCAGCTGCACCATCATCTCGATGGGCCACGAGTCGAAGCAGATGCTGTTCATCAGGCACAGCCGGGACACGCGCCGCGGGAAGCGGATGGCCAGGTGTTGCGCGATGCCTCCGCCGATGTCGTGCCCCACCACCACCGCGTCCCGCACGCCCAGCCGGTCCATCCACGCATCCAGCGCCTCGGCCTGCCGCGCGATGGAGCGGTCGAAGCCCTCGCGCCGGTCCGAGTACCCGTACCCCAGCAGGTCCGGAATCAGCACCCGGTGCGTCAGCGACAGCGCCGGCAGCAGCCCGCTCCACAGGAAGCCCCACGTGGGAATGCCATGCAGCAGCACCAGCGGCTCGCCCCGCCCCGCGTCCACGTAGCTGATGAAGCGGTGGCCCAGCTCCACCACCCGCTGCTCCGCCTGGTACTCGCGCCAGTTCATCGCAGCTCCTCCCCCACCACGAAGTCCGGCACCAGCCGCGCCTCCCCCGGGAAGGGCAACCGCCGCTCGAGGTCGCTCACGTCGCCCACCAGCGTCGCCATCCCGAGCACCAGCACCGGCAGCCGCCACTCGCTCTGCACCGTCACCCGCTGGATGAGCTCCGCGTCCTCGCGCAGCACCTCCAGCCGCTCCTTCGACAGCGCCACCTCGTAGGGCAGTTGCCTCGCCAGCCGCCGCGACGTCTCCAACAGCGCGTCACAGGCTCGCGCCCACTCCTCCGTCCTCATCCGCGGCTTCAGCCGCTCCCACGCCGCTTCCAGGTATCCGGGCCACAGCGCCAGGCCCCGGAACTCTCCCGGCAACGCGGGCGGCCCCACCGTCTCCTCGATGTCCTCGAAGAGTCCGCGCAGCCGCGCATCGTCCGGCCGCTCCTCCACCGTCTCCATGGCCATCATCCGCGCCGGAGCCCCCCGCGCCACCCGCTCCGCGCTCCCCAGCGGCTGGAGCGTCCCCACGCGCTCGTCCTGCAGGGCCAGCTTCACCGCCGAGGTGAACACCAGCATCTTCGGGTTGAGGTAGTGGTACAGCTCCAGCGCCCCTCGCACGTGGTAGCGCTGGCTCTCGCCCAGCATCGCCGCCTCCCACGCGCCCAGACGGCCCAGACGCTCGGCGGCCTCCACCGCCCGCGCCCTCACCTCGTCCGCCGCCGACTCGAACGCCCGCGTCTCCGTGTTCGGCCCCATCGCCTCCCACATCGCCACCAGGAAGCGCTCGAAGCCCGCCCACGTGCGCACCGTCACATCCAGCCCCGTCACCCGCAGCGTCTGTCTCATCTCGTGGAGGACCCGCTCCACCTCGCCTTGCGCCTCGTGCTCGCTCACCTGCCCGGGACTCGCCATGGACGCGCCTCCTCCGGTCGGAAGATGGACGGTGCTTCCAGAGCCGGCAGCCGAGCACGTCCGCATGGTTGCCCCACGAAGGGGCGGACGATGGGTAGGGGCCCGGCTCCTGGAAACCCGGATGACCTGTCCCGAGGGGTAAGGCTACCCTATTTCAAAAGTAGGACATAGACTCCGGACATGAGCGGAAGCCAACAGCGCAAGGCGAGCTACGCGGACCTGGAGGCGCTCCCGGCGCACGTCGTCGGAGAGCTCATTCATGGAGAACTGTATGTCAGTCCCCGGCCCGCGCCTCTGTATGCAATGGCCAAAGCAGAGCTGGTGGGTGAGCTGTTCGGACCCTTCCATAGAGGGCGGAACGGGCCTGGAGGTTGGCGACTGTTCTTCGAGCCCGAGCTGCACCTGGGAGAGGACGTTCTGGTGCCAGACATCGCGGGCTGGCGGCATGAACGGATGCCCCAGATTCCAGACACGGCGGCCGTCACGCTCGCTCCAGATTGGGTATGCGAGGTGCTCTCTCCCTCCACGTGGGTGCTGGACCGCAAGGCGAAGCTGCCGGTGTACGCGCGCGAGGGCGTGCGGCATGTGTGGTGGGTGGACCCGGACACACGCACGCTGGAGGTGTTCCGGCTAGCGGGAACCCACTACCTCCCGATGACGCCCCACTCGGGCCCCGCCCGCGTTCGCGCCGAGCCCTTCGAGGCACTCGAATGGGAGCTATCCGTCCTTTGGAGGAAGTGAGACGACGCGGAGATGACATTCCTTCCACCCCCCCTTTGACATCACGCGACCCCATGGGTTCTCCTTGTCCATGCGCGGCGGCCTCCAATCCTCCGCGCACACAACCCTCCGTGCCGGAGCATCGGTGCGAGGGTGGGGGGATACAGAGATGCGGCCACAAGAAGGGCTCTTTCACGCGCCTGGCGCGTTCAGTGCCATTGCCGTTCTCCGGCTCAGCCGCAACGAGGCCCTCCCGCAGCTGCGGGAGACGGTCCGCGCGCTCTACACCGAGCTGAGCGCCGCCGGGGGTCTGCACACGGTGCTCGGCCTCCAACCCTCGCTGCTCCCCGGCGCTCCCGCCGCCTCCGCGCTCCTGCCCCGCGAGGGCCCCACCGCGCGCTTCCCCTCCACCCAGTCCCACGTGCTCGTCCAGGTGAGCGCCAACGGCCGCGAGCTGCTGCTGTGGGCCCTGCGCCGCGTGCTCGCCCTCTCCCAGGCGGTGCTGTACCTGGAAGAAGAGGTGCTCGGCGGCCGCATCGGCGAGGGCCGTGACGCCTTCGGTTTCCGCGACGGTCTGCTGCGCCCCACCCGCGAGCAGGTGCGCCGCGCTGCCCTCGTGCCCTCGGGGCCCCTGGCCGGCGCTTCCTGGCTGCTCTACCTGCGCTTCCTGCAGGACCTGGAGCGCTTCGGCCGCCTCAAGCCCCAGGCCCGGGAGCGCGTGGTGGGCCGCACCCCCGACGGAGAGCTCGTCCCGGACGCTCCCGCCGAGGCCCACCTCCACCGCGCGCGCGCCTCCGGCGCCGGGGAGAATCAGCTCCTCATCCGCCGCGGCTTCCCCTTCCGCCACACGGGCGAGGAGGGCCTCGCCTTCGTCTCCGCCTCGGCGGATCCGCAGTACTACGAGCGCTCGCTGGACGCGCTGCTCGGCGTGGGCGGCCAGACTCCGGACGCCCTGCTCCGCTACGCCCGGGCCGTGAGCGGCGGCCTCTACCTGGCGCCCCCCACCAACTGGTTCGACGCCTCCTCCTCCCAGCGGGAGACGCCCCCATGAAGGTGCTCGTCCTGGACGGGGATGACCGGGTGTCCCGCGGACTGGAGCGCACCCTGCGGGTGCTCGGCCATGACGTGCTCCGGCCCACCTCCGCCGCCCAGGCCCGCGCCACCCTCGAGGCGGAGCCGGCCGTGGACATCATCCTCGCCGCGCAGCACCTGGACGCGGGCGAGACGGGCACCGGCTTCCTGCGCTGGGCCGCGGCCCAGGTCCCCCAGGCGCGCCGCGTCCTCATCTCCGGCACGCACTGCCCTCCCGACTTCATCGAGCAGCCCGGCCTCCAATGGTTCCTGCCCAAGCCCTTCGGCCGCCGCGAGCTGGAGGCCCTGCTGTCCACCCCTCAACCGACACGCTCATGACCCTCCCCCCCGACGACGACCCCCCGAATCAAACAGACAACAGTCCGGCTCCCTGGGCCGGCGGAGGCAATGCTGTCATGAGCTACAACGACATCCGTGGGCCCCGTGTGGTGGGATTGAACGTGGCTTCGTCGCTCAGCGAGTACTTGATGCGCATCCAGGAGCTCGGCGCCGTGGAAGGACCCGACGGCGCGTTGGAGATCAGCCCCGAGGTGATGCCCATCCTCGAGGCCATCCACCAGGTGCTGGCCGGCGGCACGGTGGAGGTGAAGGTGGTGCACCGGGGCAACCCGGACATCTTCCATGAGCTCAAGCGCCGCGTGGAACAGGTGGGCCGGGAAGCCAACGCCATCAACAAGGCGGCGGGCTTCTATCTGACCGCGACCTTATGAGCCCTCTGCCCCGCTGGCGCCGACTCGTCCACGACTCCTTCAAGCGCTGGGTGCGCTCGCAGGACCCCCAGGAGGTGCTGGCCGCCTCGTCGCTGCAGGCGTGGTTGAGCTCCGCCCTGGTCATCCCAGCGGTGCTGGCGCTCGCGGTGTGGGCTCCCGGGGCCCAGAGCTTCTTCGACCTGCCCTTCGCCAAGGCGCTGGCGTGCCTGGCACCGAGTCTGGTGCTGGGCATCGTCTTCGCGCTGCTGCACCGGGGCCGCCAGCGCCTGGAGTGGTGGGGCTGGCTGTACCTGGTGGCGGGGACGGGCGCCCTGCAGTTCTACCTGGCCGCGCTGATGGCCCTGGCGAAGATGCCGGGGGCCATGGTGTTCGGCGCGGTGCTGCTCTTCACCACCGGCTACCACGGCCGGCTCCACCGCGTGGCGCCCTCGCAGCCCTTCCTCGCGCTGGGCTCGGCGGTGGCGCTGGGGCTGGCGGCGCTGCTGTCGCGCACCGAGCAGCACGTGGCCCTCTTCGCCGTCATGGGGCCGCTGGCCGTGCTCCTCGAGCTGTACACGGGCACCTTCGCCCTGCAGCACGACCTGGCCCGCGCCGAGGCCGAGCAGCTGCGCGCCGCCGTGCAGGCGCAGATGCTGGAGCAGCAGGAGCGCGACGTGGGCCGACTGTCCCAGGCCCTGGTGCAGATTCTCGGGTACAACCACGACATCAACAACACGTTGATGAGCGTGAGCGCCGCGGCGGACATGCTCTCGGTCATGGGCGTGCAGCGCAACGCCCTGCCGCGCGCCGAGTTCGAGGAGCTGGTGCGCGAGGTCAACGAGGGCCTGGCGCGCATCCGGGAGATGGTCATCGAGATCCGCCAGAAGGGGCGGCGCTCGGTGAGCCACGAGCCGGAGAACGTGCACCTGGTGCCGGTGCTGGAGTCGGTGCGCTCGAGCCTCGGCTGGCGCTTCCCGGACGTGGACATCCACGTGAAGGTGGAGGACCAGGCCACGCACGCGCTGCTGCGCGGGGGCGCCACCACGCTGCGCCGGGTGGTGGAGAACCTGGTGCTCAACGCGTGCGAGGGCAATGGCCAGCAGGGCGCCGCGAAGGTGGACATCCTCGCGCGCTCCGAGCCGTACAGCGGCCGGCTGGAGCTGCTCATCGCCGATGATGGGCCGGGCTTCCCCGCGGAGAGGCTGAAGGCGCCCATCGAGGGGCTGTCCACCACCAAGCCGAACGGCACGGGGCTGGGCCTGTACACCTCCGAGTGTCTCATCCGCGCGAGTGGCGGCATCCTGGAGCGCCACAACCGGCCCACCGGAGGAGCGCAGCTGCGCATCCTGCTCCCGCGGGAATTGGGATGAGCGCGGGCGCCATCTTCCAGGAGGCCCTGCGCGCGCTGCGCCGGCACGGGCTCCCGGAAGAGGCCGAGCGGCAGGTGCTGGCGGCGATGGAGGCGGGCCGGCCCGGGCCCCTGGCGCTGCTGTACGCGGCGGGGGCCGAGGTGGGGCTCGGGCGCGAGGTGCTGCTGCGGCGCGCGGCGGGGCTCTTCTTCTGCTCCTGCGCGGCGAACCTCGCGGATGACCTGGCGGATGGCGAGTGCGCGTACCTGGAGGCGCCCCAGCGGGTGGGGCCCGGAGCGCAGTTCGTCCTGCAGTCGCTGTGCTTCGCCACGCTGGCCCGGGCGGAGCTCTCCGCGCCCGTGCTGGCCGAGGCCGCCGGGGACATGGTGACGGCCGCGGGCCTGCAGGTGCTCGAGGTGCGCACGGCGGCGTGGACGGCGTCGCGCTTCAAACAGGTGGCCGAGGGCATCTCCGGACAACAGTGGGCGCTCTACCTGCGGGTGCTGTGGGAGGGCACGGCGCGGGCCGGGCGGGCGGTGGAGGTGGGGAGGAGCCTGGGCGTGGCGGCGCACGTGGCCGAGGACGTCCGCTCGGGGGACTGGCGCTTCCACGGCATGCCCGAGGAGGACCGGCACGAGGTGGTGGCGTGGGCCAGGCAAGCGATGGACACCGTGCGCCGCGAGGGCCTCGCGAGCCTGGACGCGGCCCTGCGCACGGTGGAGGGCCTTCTTCCGTCTTGAGCCCATTTCCCCTCGCCCCGAGGGCGAGGGAGGAGTGACGGAGTAGGGCTCATTCTCTCCAGGGCTCACTGTCTCGGATGCACAGCGGACGGGCGAGCGTCTGTCTCCCGCCATCCCCATCTTCCTCCTTCAGAGCACCGGAGGAGCACATGGAGGCAGTCGAGCAACTCGAGTCCGAGCACGCCGAGCCAATGGCCTCGGGACTGGCCGTCACCCAGGGCGTCTTCTACCTCGCCACCGGCCTGTGGCCCATCGTCCACCTGCGCAGCTTCGAGGCCGTCACCGGCCCCAAGCTCGAGGGCTGGTGGGTGAAGACCGTGGGCGCGCTCATCGCCGTCGTCGGCGGCACCCTGCTGGCCGCCGGCCTGCGCCGCCGCGTCCACCCCGAGCTCATGTCCCTCGCCGCCGGCAGCGCCGCCTCGCTCGCGGCCGTGGACCTCCTCTACTCGCCCCAGCGCATCTCGCCCGTGTACCTGCTGGACGCCGTCGCCGAGGGCCTCCTCGTCACCGGCTGGGGCGTGGCCGCCGCGCGCCTCTGGAAGCACCGCCCCCTCCCCGTCCCTCCCCAGCAGTACACCTCTCCAGAGGACGCGGCCGGCTTCCCCACCTAGCCCTCGCGCTGCCCGCGCGCGAGCGGCCCCTGGAACACGTGGATCGTCGAGGCGCCCGGCGGCTCGGGCACCTCCTGCGCGGCGATGAACTTCATCGGCGGCACCCGGGGCAACCGCACCGTGAAGGTGCTCCCCTCCCCCGGCTGGCTCTCCACCCGGATGCGCCCCCCATGCGCCGTGATGATGCCGTGCACCACCGCCAGCCCCATCCCCGTCCCCTCTCCCGCCGCCCTCGTCGTGAAGAAGGGCTGGAAGAGGTTGGCCACCACCTCCGGCGCCATCCCCACCCCGGTGTCCCTCACCGTCAACACCACGTCGTCCTCGCCGTCCGGCCTCGTGGACACGAACACCGTGCCCCGCCCCTTCATCGCCTGCGCCGCGTTGATGAGCAGGTTCACCACCACCTGCGAAATCTGCCGCGGGTGCCCCAGCATCGGCAGCAGCTCGCCCAACTCAATCACCACGTCGCACTCCGGCAGCACCCGGCTCCGGGTGATGCGCAGCGCCGCCCGCACCTCCTCGTTCAGGTCGTACTCGACGAGCGCCTCGGGGTCTCCCCGCGCGAAGCGCCTCAGGTCCGCCACGATGGAGCACACCCGCTTGATGCCATCCAACGTCTGCGGCAACACCTCCGTCACGTACTCGCGCAACGGCCCGGGCAGCTCCTTCTGGTCCTTCATCTCCTGATGGAGCGTGTGGATGTTGCTCTTCACGTAACTCATCGGGTTGTTGATTTCGTGCGCGATGCCCGCCGCCAGCATGCCCAGGCTGCTCAGCCGCTCCTGCTCCCGGGCCCGCCGGTGCACCAGGTCCAGCTCCGCCAGCGCCCGGGCCAGCTCCTGGTTGCGCTGCTCCAAATCCTTCATGGTGAGCTGGTTGAGGTGGATGCGCGCCTCCGAGATGCCCGCGAGCACCACCGACAGCACGAAGAAGGTGAGCGGCAGGGCCGGCGGACACCCCTCGAACAGCGCGAAGCCCACCACCGCCGAGAGCAACACCAGCAACCGCACCCGCGCCTGCGTGTCGATGAACCCCCCCACCCACAGGCTGTTGAGCGGCAGGTGGATCCACACCGGAAGCACCCACCCGGTGAAGTGGCCGTAGATGGGCATGGAGACGAGCAGGTTGAACGTCATCCGCAGGGCCTCGGCCGTCCGCGTCCGCTCGGGCGGAAACCGCCGCGCGATGACGAAGTTGATGCAGGCCACCCCCAGGAACATGGCGGTGATGATGCCGATGCGCTCCCACTGGCCCCAGATGGACACCACCGCCATCACGTGGGCGGCCACCACCAGTCCGAGCACGAACCAGTCCAACCGCGCACGTATCCGGCCCGCCGCCGTCCCGGGCTCCTGGCCCTTCTCGGGTGAACGCATACCTCCTCCAAGCGGTCCCCCCACACTGTAGCAGACATGCCAGCCCGGCCGCCCCGTCCGCCCTCCGACACGGGAGCCCTACTCGCCCCCGGGTGGGTTGTCGCCTCCCCCCTCCATGCCGAGCTTGCCCCGCCGACAGGTTCCAGGAGGACACGCACATGGCGTCTGGGAAGCAGGCAGGAGCGCGGGACACACGGCGAAAACGTCAGGAGGCGCGCAAGGTGGGCTACGTGGTGGTGGGGCTCGGACACTTCGCCCAGGACGCCATCCTCCCCGCCTTCCAACACGCGAAGAAGAACTCGCGGCTGGTGGCGCTCGTCTCCGGCGACCCCAGGAAGCAGCGCGTGCTGGGCAAGCGCCACGGCGTCCCCGTCTACGGCTATGAGCAGTTCGAGGAGTGCCTCGCCCTGCCCGAGGTGGATGCCGTCTACATCGCCCTGCCCAACTCCCTTCACGCCGAGTACGCGGTGCGCGCGGCCCGGACCGGAGCCCATGTGCTGTGCGAGAAGCCCCTGGCGCTCGACGAGCGGCAGTGCCTGGACATGATTCGCGCCGCCGAGGACAGCGACGTGAAGCTGATGACGGCCTACCGGCTGCACTTCGAGTCCACCCACCTCGCGGCCATGGAGGCGGTGCGCAAGGGGAGGATTGGCGAGCCGCGCCTCTTCAGCTCGTCCTTCAGCTTCCAGATTCAAGCGCCCAACATCCGCCTGGAGGCGGACAAGGGCGGCGGGGTGCTCTGGGACATCGGCGTCTACTGCGTCAACGCCGCGCGCTACCTCTTCCGCGCCGAGCCCGAGGAGGTGTTCGCCTTCCGGGCCCGGGGCAGGGACGAGCGTTTCGCCGAGACGGAGGAGGCCATGTCCGCGGTGCTGCGCTTCCCGGACGACCGGCTGGCCTCCTTCAACGTGAGCTTCGGCACCGCCTCCACGGGCACCTACCAGCTCGTGGGCACGAAGGGCAGCCTGCGCCTGGAGAACGCCTACGACTACCAGGGGAAGATGACCCTGGAGCTGGAGACGAAGGGCAAGAAGAAGCGCACCCTGCCCGTGCGCGATCAGATCGGCCCGGAAATCTCCTACTTCAGCGACTGCATCCTGAACGGCCGCGAAGTCGAGCCGAGCGGCTGGGAGGGACTGGCCGACGTGCGCATCATCCGCGCGCTCTACCAGTCCGCGGAGACGGGACGCGCGGTGCGGCTGGAGCCCTTCGAGAAGCGCCAGCGGCCCACCGGGGAGCAGGAGCAGCGTCAGCCGCCCACCCATCCGCCCGAGCCCGTCAACGCCTCTCCGCCCATGGGCGGGTGAGGGAAGTTGGTTCCGCGAGAAGCGGAACAACTTTCGTGGAATCCGCACTTCCGCTGGAGCGCGGCGTGGTGCATCTTCCCCGCCCCCCGCCGCTTCCACGCGGGGTCATCCAGGAGCCCTGTTGCATGTGTCGCGCGCTCACCCTGGTGGGTCTGCTGCTCTCTTCCCTCCCCGTGGCGGCCCAGGGAGGCCCCACGCCCACCGTGGAGGCCGAGGTGCTCGCCCGGCGCCTGGGTGAGACGACGTGGGGCATGGAGGAGCTGCTCGCCGGCAAGGTGGAGCAGGTGACCATCACCCTGCGGGTGGAGGAGCTGGACGGGGACGGCAACGTGAAGCACACCCAGGAGCGGGTGGATCGCGTCACGGTGAAGGACGGCCAGCACCACCGGGAAGTCCTCCAGGCGCGCAAGGACGGCGAGGACGCCACCGAGGCCCTGCGCAAGGACCTGGAGGAGCGCCAGCGCAAGGGCGAGGTGCGCACGGCGTTCAACTCGGTGAACCTGCCCTTCGCCGCCTCGTACCTGGCGCAGCACCGCTTCTCGCTGGCGGGCCCGGACCCCCGCGAGCCCCACACGCTGCGGCTGCGCTTCGAGCCCCGCGCCGATGACACCCGGGCCCCCTCCGTCCACAAGGGCGAGGCGGTGGTGGACCCCAGCTCGGGCCAGCTCCTGCGGCTCGTCTACAGTCCCACGGAGCTGCCGGACATGGCGGACCGGGTGGACGTGCGCATGGACTTCCGCGCCCAGCCCGGCGTGGGCCAGGTGCTCGACACCCTCCACGTGGACGCCGAGGGCGGCTTCCTCTTCTACAAGAAGCACCTGCGCATCACCGCGCGCTACTCCAACCTCGTGCTCGCCAAGGCCCAGGCCTCCCGCTAGCCCCGAGGCTGGAAGGCGATGGCCTCCCGGCTCGCTCGCCGTACTCACGAGCCAGGTCCACATGACCTTTGACATCGGGTTGGGCTTGCTGACTTCACAGGTCACGGGTAGACTGTGTCCATGAGTCATGGCTCGCTCGACAGTCCCTGGACGCAGCTTGAAGAAGCACCCGCGACTCCCCATGCTCCGGGCATGAGCGGGTCGAGACGCAAGGCCACCTACGAAGACCTGGAGAGCGTTCCCCCCCACCGCGTGGGGGAGATCGTCGATGGCGAGTTGTACGTGAGCCCTCGCCCGGCTTCGCCTCATTTCCGGGCCGCCTCTCGGCTCGGAATGCTTCTGGGAGGACCCTTCGACCTCGGAGAGAGAGGACCTGGAGGCTGGCTCATCGCGTACGAGCCCGAGCTGCACCTGGGCGAGGACGCCCTGGTCCCAGACCTGGCGGGCTGGCGCCGGGAACGAATGCCCCAGATGCCGCACACCGCGGCCATCACCCTGGCCCCCGACTGGGTGTGCGAGGTGCTCTCGCCCTCCACGGCGGTGCTGGACCGGGAGAAGAAGATGAAGGCCTATGCCCGCGAAAGCGTGAGCCACCTGTGGTTGGTAGATCCACTCCAACAGGCGCTGGAAGTCTACCGGCTGGAGCGGCGGCGCTGGAGCCGGCAGGGCCACTGGAGCGGCGAGGCCACCGTGCACGCCGAGCCCTTCGCGGTGCTGCCGTTGAAGCTCGCCACGCTCTGGGAGCGATGACCCGGGGGCGTGCGCCCCTCACGCCTGTGGCGCGGTCCAGATCTCCGTCAGCTTCCGGGCCACCACGGAACCACCGAATCGCTCCGCGGCGGCCCTGGCGAGCAGGGACCTGTCATTCAGGTGGAAGGCCCGCTCCACGGCCTCGGCGAGGCTTCGCGCGGACAGGTCTCCGGCGATCTCCCCCAGCCCGCCCTCGAGCATGAAGGGGAAGGGATAGACGGGGAAGGTGACCACGGGCGTGCCGCACAGGAGCGCCTCCACGGCGGCGTAGCCCCACTCCTCGTAGAGGCTGGGGAAGAGGAAGACATCCGCCGAGCGCATATGGGCCTGGACCTGCGCCGCCGGGAGCGGCCCGGTGAAGCGCACGTCGATGCCCTCCGGCAGGGTGCGCGCCAGCGCCTGGAGCCGCTCCGGGTTCTTCCCAATCACCTCCAACTGGAGCCGCCAGCCGCGCGGCACGAGGTAGCGCAGGGACTCCAGGGCGAGGAGGAGGTTCTTCCTCGGGTGGGAGAGGTCTCCACTGCAGATGAGCAGCCTCTTGAGGTCCTCCGCGCGCCCCTCGTGTGCCGGGGACAGGTTCGGGCGCTCCACCTGGACGGGCGGAGGGCAGAGCATGGCCTGGATGCCCTGGGAGCGGAGCTGGGCGGAGAGCGAAGGCGTCGGAGCCACGACGCAGTCCGAGGCGCGGTACCCCTCCACATCGCCGAGGTAGTGGGAGAACGACTTGAGGGTCATCACCATCCGCCGCAGCAGGTTGCCGCCCCGCGTATGCCGCCAGGTCTCCACGGCGCGAAGCACGGGCTCGTGGGGGTAGAACCACGCGGCCGAGACAAGTCGGCGCGCGAAAGGGCGGATGGCCGGAGCCAGACCCGGGCGGTTGAGGTGGACCACGTCGAAGCGCTGCCCGGTGCATGCGAGTGCCGAGGCCAACCCGCGCTCCAGCCGGCGCCGCTCGAGGCGGGGCCAGAAGCGCGCCGCCAGACGGGCCACCCGGCCGGGAGGAGCGATGTCGAGCTCCAGGATGCGAACCCCGGCCAGTCCGAGGCACGAGCGGAGACGGGAGGCTGCGGACGTCGTGGCCGCCAGTGTCACCTCGTGCCCGGCCGCCACGGCGCTGGCCGCGACCTGCTCCGAGTACGTGTCGATGCCGTTGAACCCGCCTTCATGCACCCCGACGAGCAATCGCAACCGGGAGACGCATTCGGACTGGCCAGGAGCATCCACATCGGCCTCCTCTGAGGATCGCGGAGCGCGACGAGGAGGGATGTAGTGCTCCCTGTTCCTACTGCCTCCTGCCCGCCAGGACGGAGTGAGCGTGAAGGTTTCCAGGCAGACAGCAGTGTCGCGCATGGACTCCACGGACGTCTGCTATTGCATGCATGAGAAAGCGTTTCCCACCGCGTGAGAGCACACGGAGGCGTCTCTCATGCGGCTCGAGCGGGCTGTAACTCACGGTTGGATGGATTGCGGCTCACGCGGTTTCCGCGAGCGCGCCGAGACCGGCGCGTAGCACTTGCCTTGGTATTCGGCATCATCCTCATAACAGGGCGGGCGTTTCTCAAGGGTCTTCCAACAGCCGCCGTTGATCTCCACCTCCCCCTTTTTCGGCAGGCACGGCGCCTTCGCCTGATCGCTGAAGGGCTTCGATGGGAGGGGATAGGTGATGCCAGCCGGGCTATCCTCACCCGTGTCCACCAGCGTGGGCGCGCGGCCCCCCTCCACCACCTGCACGGCAACCCCACCGGCCTCGTGCTGCTCGCTCCGCTGGTTGTCGAAGTAGGCCTGCACGTGCACCGCGATCATCAGCAGCACCAGGGCCACGACGAGCAGTTCGATGCTGTAATCCGCCCCCTTCTCCAGCACCCGGCGAGCACCCGAGGTCCACCGCTTCAGCCGCCCCTCTGGCGGATGCGTCAGGTGTCTGCGAGCTTCGTCGCTCCACTCCACCCGCTCCATCAGGCGGGTGAGCATCTCGAAGAGCCCCGCCAGTCCCGCCAGCCCGCCCGTGGCCGGCGCCTGTTCCACCTCCAGTGCCACGTAGGGCGGCCGGTCCCGGGTCGTGACGCGCACCGACCAGTCCTCCTCGGACTCACCACACTCGCCCGGGCCCGGCACCAGCACCAGCGCTGGCTTGTCCGTATGCACGTTGTGCGCCTCGTAGAGCCGGCCCAGGTCCTCCTCCGAGCCCTTGCTCCCGTGCCGCCTGCCGAGCCGATAAGGGCCCAGCCTCCCATCCTTGCCGCGCTCCGCGTCCGTCATGCGAGAGTCTCCTCCCGCCCGCTTCTACACCTGCAGGCCCAGCCCGTCGCCCGTCCAGCCGCTGGACTCTACGCATCGACGTCAACCTGACATGCGCCGCATCGCTCCGCGGGGCGAGCCCCGGCTCACGAGACGAGTCGCGAGTGCATCAGCCCGCCTCGACGAGCGCCGCGAGTCTCTCGAGGGACAACCGCCAGCCGAGCTCGTTGTCCGCGGGCGACACGCCGCTCGGTACCCCCTCGTGCACGGCGAGGACATCGGTGCCACCGTCCTCTGCATCGGCAAGCGAGAGGGTGAGCGTCATCTCGCCGCGCAGCGCGGGATCCGTCGTCTCGAACTCGACCACTTCGACCACCTGCTCGTCCGGCACGAGCTTCACGAAGCGGCCGTGATACGTGTCGGTGTGCGCGGTCGTCTTGCCGGTCCCGGTCGGTGCGTCGTACGTGAGAGAGATGCGGATCGAGCCACCTTCGCGGGGCTCGAACACATGCACGTGGCTGGTCATGCCGGGCGGCACCCTCCACGCCGAGACCGCGCGCGCATCGACAAGCGCGCGATAGACGCTCGCGCGGGGTGCATTCACGTGGCGGGTGATGCGGGTTGAACTCATGCCCGAACACTAGCAAATGCAAGAGCCACAGCGGGGTTCCGGCGCGGTGGAAAGACTACCCTCGGGTACGAGAAACGAAGGTGTGCTTCGATGAGCGAGGCTGCCCGGCTTCCGGGTCTACCTCCTCTGAGGCTGACGCCTGCTTCGCTCCAGACACCTTCCCGGTGGGCATGAGATACGTACGGACAACCTTCTCCAGCCCAGCGATCTCCCCATCGGTCAACATCGAGAAGCGGGTCTCACGCTTGCTCTTGGAGAGACGCCCTCCATTCTGCCGGCAGAGCGACACGAAGAGGTTGGCATCTTGCTCTCGCAGGTCCACCACCTCCGCCATGGCCTTCCGCGCCTCGCGAAAGCGGGCGATGAAGTCGAGTTCCTGCTGAAGCTCGGTATCCACCGTCTCGAAGACCCAGTGGTAGAGATCCTCCGCCATCCGAGTCGCATCGAAGTAACGATACAAGGGTGCACTATCCCCCTGGACCGTGACCTTTCCATCCTCACCTTCGGTGTAGTCGAGCAACTTCATCAGCGGACGGGAGAAGCTCTCCAGGCACTTGTCGTACTCCATTCGCCTCGACTCCATGACCGCTGAGACCGGGAAGATGAAGTCTCCAGGAGTGACCCCACGCCTTGAAAGGATGTAGTGGATGAGCAACCGGTGCAGTCGGCCATTCCCATCCGGGAAGGGATGAATGAAGACGAAGCCGAACGACGCGACGGCCGCATCGACAACCGGATCGCACATGGACCTGGCCATCCGTTCCATGCAGTGGAGCAGACCAGACATGAGTCCAGGCACGTCACCGGGCTTGGGAGCAATGTACTCGATTCGCTGGCGCGTCAGCCCCAAGGGCATGGCCACATAGACCTGGTCGTCGCGGTAATCCCCACGCGCGTAGCGGGGATCCACTGTCGCGCCCTGGAGTTGGACGAGTTTCTCCTTGGAGAGTGCGCTCAGTTTCGGGACACCCTGGAGCAGTGCGACGAACCGTTCTTCCTTGTTCGCGCTTGGGCGTTCACCCTCGATGGCGAACGAGGAGCGTGTCTCCTTCGTGTAGAGATAACCCGCCGCACGGTGCAGGGCGTCAGGGTCATATTGCTCGACGATGCTGGCAACCCTGGCTCGGATGTCCTTGCGCTCGAATTCCGCCAGTTTTTCCGTCCGCCGGACGATCGGAGAAAAGTTCCGGTCGCCCAGGAGGTTCTCATCGATGCGCTGCCGCCGGAAACGCTGCGGAACTCCCGTGTAATAGGCCTCTGGATCGAGCAGGAAGATGTAGTTTCCCTTGCTGAGATCCGAGACGGGCAGCCGACGGTCGGTCAACCACTCGTACAGGAACCAGATCCGCCGACGGTACTGTCCCAGGGGTTGTGAGCGAATCGCGTCCACCAGCTCTGCCTCGAAGGCTTCTCGATCCACGCGCCGGAAGAAGGTCGCCAGCACCTCGAGGTTGAGGCCCTCATGCTTCAGGGCAAACTCCAGCTGGTCCATGGTGCGTGGCCCAGGCGCGTACCCGGGTGGGAACACGATGCGGGTCTGGGACTCATCGTGGATTTCACGGCGGACGTTCGTCGTCCCTAGAAAGCTGAGCCGGTGCGGAGCAAGCACCGCCAATGCGAACTCGGAGATGAGCCACGCATAACCGATGGGCGCCGTCCCCTGGGGCGGCTCGATGTGGTTCGCCGGTCCCGTCGGAATGAGGACCCGACCTGCTGTCGGGCCAATGCCTTCGCCTCGCTCGGCCAGGTGCGCCCGGCACATGTTGGCCCATTGGCCCGAGTCCCGGAGCCGTCCATCGACGACGGCAGGGGAGGACCTGCCCTCCTTCTGGCAGAGCTGGCAAGCAGGCGAACTCTCGATGAGTGCCGTCCACCCCTCGACCTTCCGGCCCTCCTCCAAGAGGCGATCGAGCTGGGTGAGTTCGGGCATGAGAGACCCCAAAAAAGTTAGACTTGAGTGAAAGTGCTTATAAAATGCCCATCCCTCCGAAAATCAATTAGGCTTACGGCCTCTGCCGCCTTTCGACGCCCCCTTCGTGCTCCTCCGCCAGGTGTGCAGATGTAGGAGCCCCTCGGGTCAGTGCATTCGCCCTTGACAGAGAGAAGCGTCGAGGCCGGAGCGCTTGAATCCCGACGAGGTGGGCTCATCCGCGCTGGTCGACTGCTCACCTGTGCTAGACCCGTCCGCCCGATGGCCACGAGCGACGAGCTGACGGCAGCAGATCTGGAGCGGTTGTCACGGGCCGAGGCGCCCGACCTCGCGGAGGCCGTGCTGGCCTTCCTCGAGCAGCCCGACAAGGTCCCCGAGAAACTCCCCCAGGGCGCCCTCGCCTTCGACGGGCTCCTCAACCTCCTGCGCCAGTCCCAGTCCCGCCACAGCGCCGAGGCCCGCCACACCGGCGCCCGCGAGGCCTGGCAGCGCTACCTCGCCCAGAAGGACGTCCCCCTCCCCGCGCGCTTCGCCCTCGCGGACCTCCTCGTCTCCCTCTACGAGCGCAACACCAGCGCCTCCCGCGCCGTCCTCTTCGCGCTCGCCCGCAAGGCAGACCTCCGCTTCGGCCTCTGGGGCGGCCTCAAGCGCATCTACAAGCTCGCCGAGGCCCGCCATGACGCCGAGATGTTCGGCGTCCTCGCCTGGCGCTTCGACACCGAGCGCTCTGAGTCCTACCGCTCCCGCGACGTCTCCCGCGGCACCCTCACCTACCTCCAGCGCCGCGCCTGGCGCTACCTGCGCCAGCTCGGCATGGCCGTCCCCGAGCTCTACCCCCAGTTCGCCATCGAGGTGCTCCGCCACTACGAGCCCGATACCTCCTGGCGCTCGTGCTGGCTCTCCAACCACATCTGGGCGCACGAGAACGGCAACTACTCCGCCAACTCCTTCTCCATCGAGCCCCCCAGCGACATGGTGAAGAAGCGCGCCTTCACCGACGCGTGGAAGCGCTCGCCCGATGCGCTCATGCGGCTGCTCGACACCTGCCAGTCGGACCCCGCCGCCCGCTTCGCCATCCAGGGTCTGCGCAAGGACTTCCCCGATACCCTGCGCAGCAACATCACCCCCGCCTGGTTGGACAGACTCGCCCGCCGCCCGCTCGCCAGCGCCCATGACTTCCTCGTGGAGACCCTCCAGGGCTCCCCCGAGTTCCACCAGGGCAAGCTGCGCGGACTCGGGCTCCACGAGGCCGTGCTCGCCCTGCTCGTCTCCGAGAGCAACAAGGCGCGCACCTACGCCATCGAGTACGCCCGCGCCCATGCGCAGGACCTCCCGCCCGAGCGCCTCGCCGGGCTGCTCGAGGGCGAGCACACCGACGTGAAGGCCTTCGCCGCCGCCGTGCTGGAGAAGCGCAACCCGCGCGAGCTCGGCCCGGACTTCCTCGGCCGGCTGCTCGTCCACAAGCAGACCGCGAAGTTCGCCGCCAAGGCCCTCGAGCAGAGCTTCGATCGCGCCGAGCTCACCCAGAAGTTCCTCTTCGACATGCTCTTCGGCGACGAGGAGCAGATGGAGTGGGCCACGAAGTACCTCAAGTCCAAGTACGGCAAGGGCGAGCTGCCCCCGTCCTTCTGGAAGGCCCTGCTCGATGACTCGCGCCTGGAGTCCTACGGCAGCGACGTGGAGGAGCTGGCCCTCGAGTCCCTCAAGGCCTTCAAGCCGGCGGACATCGGCGCCGACTGGCTGCTGGACCGCGCCATCCACCCGAACTTCGGCGACACCGTCTCCGGCTGGCTCGGCGAGGCGGAGGCGCTGCCCGGCCTGGACGTGGAGCGCGTGAAGGGGCTCGTCTTCAACGCGAAGTACCGCGAGGTGGCGCTCAAGCTGCTCGGCAACCGCAAGCTCTTCGCGCCGAGGGACGTGGGCATTGCGTGGTTGCTGGCGCTCGCCCGGCGCGCGGACCCCACGCTGCACCAGTTCGCCCACCGCTACCTGCTGGAGAACGTGTCGCCCGCCGACTTCAGCGAGTCCGGCGAGGCCGCCGCGGGCCTGGAGCGCCTCTTCGAGCTGGCGCTCGGCGCGAAGCAGCCCGCGCCCGTGCGGACGTTCGCCCAGACGTACCTGCGCTGCCACCACCCCGTCATCGGCCCCGAGCAGCCCGAGTCCAAGTCCTACCAGCTCAAGCCCAAGGCGCCTCGCAACGCGTACACCCCCGAGCGGCTGTGGCCCGCGCTGTTCGACGCCCGTGATGACGTGCGTCACTTCGCGCTCGCCGTGACGCGCGTGGAGCTGCGCGCCTGGGGCTGGCACACCCGCGTGTACGAGCTGGCCGAGGCCAACGCCAAGGAAGTGCGCAACCTCGCCTATGACGCCCTGCTCGAGGCGGGCGAGGAGGGGGCCGACAAGCGCCGCACCCTCACCCCCGAGGAGTTGGACCCCGTGAAGGTCTTCACGCTCACCGAGAGCACCAAGCGCTCCACGCGCGAGGTGGCCGTGGAGCTCATCCGCCGCCACTACGCGCGCCTGGGCGGGCCCGAGCGGCTCGCATGGTTGATGGAGAGCGCCGACCGCGAGGTGGGCCTCTTCGCCATCCGCCTCCTCTGGGAGAAGCACCGCCCGCTGCACCTGCCCGAGGGGTGGAAGCCGTCGGGGGCCGCGGAGTCTCCGGTGGCCGCCACCGAGCGCTTCGCCAACGTGGAGGCGCTGCGCACCTTCCTGCGCCGCATGCTCTTCGGCCTGCCCCCGGGGCGCTCCAAGGAAGGCCGCGAGGGCAACGTGGTCCGCCGGGTGTCCGCCAGCGAGGCCAAGCGCCGGGTCATTGAGCTGGTGCGTGATTTGGGATTGGAAGACGAGAGCTTCGCCCGTGTGGTGACGCCGGTGCTCGGTGAGTTCACCGGCTCGCTGGCCAAGGGCGAGTGGCAGAGCTGCCTGTCCTCGCTGGTGAGGCTGCGCGCGGCGCACCCCGGCGTGGAGCTCGGGGGACTCTGACGGCAGGCCGCGTGCCTGGAGTCAGAAGTCCTGCCGGGCCTGGGCGAGGGTGTACTCCGTCTGGGCGGGGACGAAGGTTCCCGTCTTCTCCACGAGCCACGCGGGAGCACCCTGGGGCAGGTAGAAGTCCTCCTCGAAGGGGGACAGCCCCAGGTGGTGCAGGTACTCCTTGAGCATGTCGAAGGTGAAGCGGTCTCGCAGCCTGCGCGCCTGGTAGCGATCCAGCTTCTCGAAGGGCAGGGGCTCACCGGACTGGCCGAACACCCATTTGCCTCCATCGTTGGAGACATAGAGGGTGCGCAAGTAGTTGAGCCAGTGCGTCTGCTGGGGTCCGTACAGCTCGAACATCACGGCCCCATAGCGCCCCTTGTCGCCACGCAAGGTGTGGGGCACCGCGACCACCCGCATGCCCCGGCAGCCCAGCGTCCGAGCCATATAGGACATGACACTCCCGGCATCGGTCCCACCCCACCCGTTCTCGACGTACGCCGTCCAGGGGCTTCGTGTCGGAATGAAGAGGTCTCGCCGTGCCTCCGGGCTGGTCAGGGGCAGCAGGGACGAGAGGGCATGCTCCAGGGAGCCCGGAACCGGGCGTACTTCCACGGCAATGCCACGGGGCGCCATCAGCCCTGCCTGCCATGCCGCGAAGGCACGGGCGGCATGCTCCGCACCGGTCTCCAGAAATCCCATCTCCGAAGTGATGGGGGCCCATCGGTTATCGAGGAGCAAGCCCTTCATGTTGTCGGTCATCGGCTGGTGGCGGCCTCGAAGTCAACCTCGATGGTCCGAGCCCCGGCGCTCACCGTCCCCGGCAAGCCCCCAGCGGAGACAGGACCACTCTGCCCATACCACCGAGGAGCCCTCGCCGGGGACTGCACAGCGCATCCCGTGAGCCACAGCAGGAGCGCCAGCCCGCTCAATCGATGAAACCACCCGGCCGTGAGTCGCACCCGGGACACGTTGCCGGACAGGCGCGGAAACCTGAAGGACGGCGGAAGTAGATGGCCGCTCCTGTGCTAAACCCCCCCGACCGGAGGATTCCGACGTATGGCTTCACTCTCCATCGGCCACTACGAGAAGGTCCGCGCGCTCGCGGCCACCCCGCGCCTGCTGCTCGTCGGCGGCTCCCGTGCCGCTTCCAACAGCCGCCTCACTGCCTACGAGCCCTCCACCAACAAGGTGGCCTGGACCGTGGACCTGCCCGCCGCCGTCCTCGGGCTCGCCCATGCCGGGGAAAGCTGGGTCGCCGCCTGCGCCGATGGCTCCGTGCGCATCGGCGCGCTCGGCGATGGCTCCGTGCAGCGCGAGCTCAAGGACGCCCACCGCGGCCCCTGCACCGCCGTCGCCCTCAGCCCCGATGGCGCCCGCGCCTTCACCGTGGGCCTCGATGGTTTCCTCCGCGCCTGGGAGCTCGCCAAGGGCAAGCGCGTGCACGAGTGGCAGGCCTCGTCCCAGCCCCTGCGCGCCGTCGCCGTGGACCCCTCCGGCACCTATGCCGCGTGCGGCGGTGACGACTCCGTGGTGCGCTCCTTCACGCTCGCCAACGGGGCCCGCCGCGACATGCCCGGCCACGAGGGCGCCGTGCGCGCGCTCGCCTTCACCCCGCGCGATGGGCGCCTCGTCTCCGCCGGAGATGATGGCAAGCTGCGCATCTGGTACCTCGTCGGCGCCGTCGAGCACGAGGTCCGCGGCGACAAGGACTCCGGCCATACCGGCGCCGTGACCGCCCTCCTCTTCCCACCCACGCCCCCTCCCGAGCGCGGCGAGGAGGCCTCCGACCGCATCTTCTCCTCCGGTGACGACGGCAAGGTGAAGGCGTGGCGCCTGGACGAGCGCCGCAAGCCGCGCACGCTCGACTGCGGCAGCAAGCCCGTGTACGCCCTCGCCTTCGCTCCGCCCGTCAGCGCGCGGCAGGCCAAGGTGCAGCTCGGCTTCGTCTACGCCGGTGGCGAGGACCGCACGGTGCGCCGCTTCGAGCTGGACACCGAGGGCAAGCCCACCAACGACACCGTCTCCTTCTCCCACGGCTTCGACCTGCTCGAGGAGTCTCGCAAGGGCAACCGCCCCAAGCGCGAGGCCTCCGTCCGCGAGGCCGCCGCCCTCGAGGAGCCCGAGGCGCTCGACTTCGTCCTCGCGATGCTCTCCTCGGACCGCGAGTACGAGGTGCGCAAGCTCGCCGCCGAGGAGCTGGGCCGGCTCGGCCGCACCGGCGCCCGCGTGAAGCTGCGCGAGCGCCTCGACGACGAGCACCCGGCCGTCCGCGCCGCCGCGCTGGAGTCGCTCGCCACGCTGGAGAAGGAGTCCCCGCTCGCCGCCCCGCGCGCCGCGCTCGACTCGCGCTACCCGGACACGCGCATCGCCGGACTGCGCCGCCTGGCCACGCTCGGGGGCACCTCGCCGCTCGTGCCGGGCCTCATCTCCAGCAAGCTGACGGACTCGGATGCCACCGTCTCGACAACAGCGCTGGACGCGCTGGTGGAGGTGTTCCCCCAGGACAGCACCGAGCCCCTCAAGACGGCTTTCGAGCGCGGCACCTCCCACCTGCGCGCCGAGGTGCTCATCCGCGCCGCCGGTGCCGGTTGGCTGGGCTCGCCCCAGTTGCAGCCCCTCGTGGCCCGGGCCCTCGATGACTCGGACGCGGACGTGCGCCGCGTGGCCTTCACCGTGCGCGTGCTGGAGCGCCGCCCGCTCGCCCACGTGCTGGAGGAGAAGGACGAGGACTTCGCCCGCGCCGCCCTGGACGTCGCGCGCCGCCTCGCCCGCAAGCCCCGGCCCACGGATGACGAGGCCCGGGCCGCCCGCGCCGCCCTGCCCGGCACCGGCAAGGCCGGCGAGCCCCTCGCCGAGGCCAGCCTGGAGCCGCTGCTCGCCGCCATGGCCTGCCGCACTCCCGACACCGCCGTCCGTGGCGCCCGCGGCCTCGCGCAGCTCGGGGATGCCCGGGCGCTCGGTGCGCTGCTGCAACTCTCCCGCGAGCCCGATGCCGCCATCCGCCGTCAGGCCGCCGAGGCCCTCCGCGCCCTCCAGGACGCCCGCGGCCGCGAGCGCCTCGTGTGGATGCTGGATGACGAGAACGCCGACGTGCGCGCCACCGCCCTCGACGCGGTGGTGACGCTCGACACCGAGGCGCCCCTCTCCACCGCCGAGGCCGCCCTCCGCTCCTCCTTCGAGGACGTGCGCGTCCGGGGCCTCGACCGGCTCGTGAAGCTCACGGGCAAGCGCTCCGAGGCCGCCGTGCACCTGCTCGGCGATGCGCTCGAGGACGAGTCCGCCAAGGTGCGCGACGAGGCCTTCCGCACCCTCTGGGCCTGGAACGAGAAGAATCCCCAGGAGGCCCTGGAGCGCGCGCTCGCCGGCCGCTTCCCCGACCTGCGCCGCCGCGCCGTGGACGAGCTCGCCGCCCGCATCAAGGAGGGCCCGGCCCTCGAGCGGCTGAAGAAGGTCGTGGGGGACCGCGACGCCGGTGTGGCCCAGGCCGCCTATGAGGCCTGGGTGAAGCACGTGGGCAAGGAGCAGGCCGAGCCGCACCTGGCCGCCTTCGACACCGCCCACGCCTCGCTGCGCACCCTCGCCGCGAAGAACGCCGCCCAGGCTCCCGCCGAGGCCGTGCGCTCGCCCCTCCTCAAGCTGCTGCTCGCCGAGGAGCCGCAGGTCTACCTCGCCGCCATCGAGGCGCTCGACAAGCTCATCAAGAACGAGAACGGCCCCCTGCTCGCGGGCCTCGGCTCCGGTGAGCTGCCCCTCAAGGTCCGCGCGGCCGAGCTGCTCGCCGCCCGCGGCGCCGAGGACATCATCGAGCCGATGCGCAACCTCCTCACCGACAAGGAGTTGCAGCGCATCCACCCGCCGGCCTTCCTCGCCCCGCTGCGCCACCGCGCCGCGAGCGCCCTGGCCACCCTCGGCTCGCGCCGCCTGCTGTCCTTCTTCGCCACCACGCTCCTCAAGGACGAGGCCAGCGAGGTGCGCGAGCAGGCCGCCCGCGGGCTCGCCACCGCCAGCCGCCGGGGGGACGAGGGCTATCTGCTCGACGCGCTCGGGCACGCGGACGTCGCCGTGCGCTCGTGGGCCGCGGATGGCCTGTCCCGCCTCGGTGACATCCGCGCCCTGCCCGTCCTCACCGGCAACCTGCGCCACGAGCACCAGCCCATCCGCATCGGAGCCATCCTCTCCTTCGCGGCGCTCGGGCCCGACGGCGACAGCGGCCTGCTCCACGGCCTGGAGGACCGTTCCCGCGAGGTGCAGGAGACCGTCTTCGCGATTGTCCTCGCCCGCGACCTGCGCGCCTCGCGCCGGGGCGAGCCGCCCGACCTGCTCATCAGCGCCCTCTCCAGCGGCCGGCCCGAGGTGCGTTACGCCGCCGCCCGCGCCCTGGAGCTGCGCACGGAGACGGAAGCCTCCCACGCCCACCTCGTCGAGGTGCTCCAGCCGCCCCGCCCCGAGAAGGCCGGCGACATGAAGGACTGGCCCGCCGAGGCCGAGCGCGCCCGCGCCATGGTGGGACTCGCCGAGGCGCTCGCCAGCGACGTGCCCGAGCAGCGCTACGCCGCCGCCCAGGTGCTCCAGCTGCGCCACAAGCCGCTCGACTACTTCCGCGAGGCCGCGAAGGTGGCCCGCCCGCGCTCGCTGGAAGCGCCGTGGAAGCCCGAGACGTCGCCCCAGGCCCAGGCCCGGCCCGTGGAGGAGAAGCCCGCGCGCAACTGGCTGCGCCGCCTCTTCTCCACCCCCTCCGGCAAGGCCGCCTCCGCCGAGCCCTCGCCCGAGGCGCTCGTCTCCGCCGAGAAGCAGCACCTGCGCCGGCTCGCCTTCGGCGCCTACGTGGGCCTGCTGCGCCAGGTGTCCTCCGGTGACGACGAGGGCCACCGCGTGCGCCGCGATGCCGTGGACCGCGTGGTGAAGCTCACCCAGGAGGGCCATGCCGGCACGCCCGCCGCCGTGGCCGCCCTGCTGCGCGCCCTCGAGGATCCGCACCAGCTCGTGCGCAAGGCGGCCCTCGCCGGCCTCAAGGAGCTGTACCCCGCGGGCTCCGATGAGCCACTGGCGCTCGCCCTCGCGTCGCTCTCCGCGGACGTGGCCCGCGCCGCGCTGGACGAGCTCGCCGCCCGGGGCACGTCCGCCAAGGGCCGCCTCGCCGCCGCGCTCAACTCGCCCCTGTCCGACGTGCGCAAGTACGCCTTCGAGCTGCTGGAGCGCCTCAGCCCTCCGGGCAGCCTCGAGCCCCTGCTGGCCGCGCTCGGCAGCGAGCACGCGGACCTGCGCGTGGGTGTCATCGAGCGGCTCGCCGGGGCCAACGACGCACGCGTCACCGAGGCGCTCGGCCGCGCGGCGGGCAGCGAGCACGAGGACCTGCGCCTGCGCGCCGCGGAGTTGCTCGCCTGGCGCCAGGATGACCGCGCCGTGGAGGTGCTCGCCGCCTTCCTGCGCTCGGAGAACGCCTCGGCGGTGAAGCGCGCCCAGGAGGCCCTGGCCCGGCTCGGCTCGGCCGCCGCCGTGGGGGCCCTGGCCGCCCGGCTGCGCGCCACCTCGGAGCAGAACGAGCGCTTCGCCCTCGTGAAGGCCCTGGGCCACACCCGCCGGCCCGAGGCCGTGGATGCGCTCGCGCGGCAGCTCGACGACGAGGCCGCCACCGTGCGCTACGCCTGCGTGGGCGCCGCCATGGAGGTGGCCACCCCGCCCCAGAAGGACGAGAAGGGCGAGACGAAGCGCGACATGGCCCTGGCGATGCGCTTCCTCCGCGCGGCCGTGCGCAGCGCGGACCCGAACGTGCGCAAGGCCGCCGCCCTCGAGCTGGTGCAGGGCGACGACGTGGGCCAGGACGAGCTGCTCGCCGGCCTCTTCGCGGACCGGGACCTGACGGTGCGCATGGAGTCGGTGGCCGGCTACGCCTCGCGCGTCATCCACAAGGGCGCGAAGGTGGAGCCGCTGGAGGAGGTGCTGCGCGGCGGTGCTCGCGAGCTGATGCTGCCCGCCGCCGAGGGCGTGGCCTCCCGGGGCCGCACGAGTGCCCTGCGCCCGCTGCTGCTGTACGTGCGCGCGGGCGAGGAGGGAGAGCGCGAGCGGGCCCTGCTGGCCCTGGGCACGCTCGGAGACGCGCGCGCCCTGTCCGAGCTGGAGCAGGTGGCCGCCGGTGGCACGCCCGAGGCGCCCGTGGAGGAGAGCATGGTGGCCGCGGCCCTCGAGGGCCTGGGCCGGCTCGCCCCGAAGCTGCCCGAGGGCGAGGATCGCCGCCGCGTCGAGGAGAAGGTGGAGCTCGCCGCCATGGAGGGCCGCTCCATCGAGCAACAGCAGGCCGGTGTCCGGGGCCTGCGAGCCATCGGCGGCGAGCGGGCGCGCTCCCGGCTGGAGACGCTGCTGGCCGACGACAACGTCAACAACACGGTGCGCCTCACCGCGGCCGAGGAGCTGGGCAAGCTCGGGGACCCCGCCGCCGAGCTCACCCTGGCCAAGGCGCTGGATGACTGGGATGACGATCTGCGCGCCGCGGCTCGCAAGGCGCTCGACGCCCTGTTCCCCCAGGAGCGCATCCGGGTGGAGCTGCTCGCCGTGGCCAGCGAGCAGGAGGACATCTCCGAGCCCGCCGCCAGCTACCTCGCCACCGAGGCGGACCCCATGCAGCTGCTCCCGCGTCTGGCCACGCTGGACAAGGAGGAGCTGCGCCAGCGGTTGCGCAGGGGACTCGTGCGGCGCGCGTCGCTGCCCGCCGGAGCCCTGGCGAACCTGCTCGGCCACGAGAAGCCCTCCGCGCGCGAGGAGGCCGCGTGGCTGGTGGGCGCGCGCACCGGTGAGCAGGAGGCCTCGCGCGCCTGGTCCACCGACGACCGCGCCGTGCTGGGCCGTGCCATCGCCACCGCCGAGCGCCGCACGGCCTCCGAGTGGGCCTCCACGCCCGCCCCGAAGCGCGAGCCCGTGGAGACCGCCTGGGAGCGGCTGCTGTGGGCGGGCTCGTGCCTGGGCGTGAGCGAGCTGGCCAAGGCGGGCAAGGACATCCTCCAGGGTGGAGAGGCCAAGGCTCCGGCCGGGGTGCGCCTGGAAGCGGCCCGCGCGCTGGGCCGGCTGAACACCGCCCCCGAGGCCCTGCGTGCCGCCCTGTCCGACCCGGACGCCGGGGTGCGCGAGGCCTCCACCTCCGCCCTGGCCCGCATCGCCCCCGAGCGCGCCGCCGAGTGGGCCCTGGCGGTGCAGCCGTTCGACCCGGTGGCCACGGGCCCCGCGGGAGGAACGGTGCGCAGCCCGAAGCAGCTCGCCACCTCCGAGGCGCGCCGCATGGCCCTGCCCTCGGTGCTGGCCGGCAAGGAGCTGGAGCCGCTGCGCCCGCTCGCCACGAACAAGGATGAGCAGGTGCGGCAGGATGCGTGGGCCGCGCTGGGCCGCCTGGGCGGCACCGAGGCCGCGGAAGTGCTGCGCGGCCAGGCCTTCGACAAGTCGCAATCCGTGGAGCTGCGGAAGGCCGCCTACCGCGCCCACAAACGTGCACTCCGCGCCGCCGAGCGCGCCCGGAAGGACCAGAAGGAAGGGAGCCCGTCGTGAGCACCGCCACCCACCACGCCGTCGAGCTGCGTTACGCCACCACGAGTGACGTGGACGCTGGCGCCAATGCCTCGCACGTCCAGCTGGCCCTGGAGGGCTCCCGTGGCACCGTGGGCGTGCGCGGCAGGGTGCGCGAGCCCGCCCTCTTCCGCGATGCGCTCGCCGCCACGCTCGGCATCCTCGCCAGCGACTTGCGCTACCGGGGCAAGGACCGGACCGCGTACCTCGCGTACCTGATGAAGCAGGGCAAGCGCGCCACGGCTCAAATCTGGGAGGCGCAGAAGGCCTTCCTGGAGCAGTCGCTCGAGGGCGAGCAGAAGGCGGACGCGGTGCTGGACCCTGTCCTCACCGTGGATCCGGACCAGGTGTCGCTGGAGGTGTTCTCCCGCGACGAGAGCGCCTATGCGCGCCTGTCCTTCGACAACGCGCT
The DNA here is from genome assembly GCF_057119385.1 of Archangium sp. Taxonomy (NCBI): domain Bacteria; kingdom Pseudomonadati; phylum Myxococcota; class Myxococcia; order Myxococcales; family Archangiaceae; genus Archangium; species Archangium sp. The sequence goes on from NZ_DBNGVP010000097.1 coordinate 55,593, forward strand.
CTTCGAGGGCCGCGAGGCCGCGCACGGCTCCACCTTCCTGGACGTGCCCGCGGATCTGCTGGCCAAGGTGGACCGGCTGCGCACCTATGTGCCGGTGTCCCTGGAGGCCCACGTGGCGCTGCCCGGCGGCGCCGGGTCCCGCGCCCCGCGCAACGTGGAGGTGCCGCACGCGTGGTTGCGCGGCTTCCTCCAGGTGCAGTCCGCCGCCACGCTGCCCGCGAGCACCTGCACGCTGGCGCCGATTGATTTGTACAACCTGCTCTTCGCGCTGCGCACCCGGAAGGCGAAGAAGGCCCCGCGCGCCCTGCGCTTCGAGCTCGTCCCCGGCATGCAGCCGAGGCTCGTGATTGAACCGTGGGAGCTGGTGCTGGAGTGCCACGGGCCGAAGTACCAGGGCAGCGCGCCCGCGGTGGTGCGCACCTTCGGACGGCAGCGGCTCGCGGCGCTCGCGCGGCTGTTGCCCCATGCACAGGGCGTGCGCGTGCAGATGCTCGGGCCCGGCCTGCCGGTGTTCTGGGTGATTGAGCTCGGCCCAGCGACGCTGACGCTGGCGCTCACCGGGTGGACGGAGAGCGGCTGGTCCAGCGCGGCGGCCTTCGATGCGCTCATGCCTCGCGAGGTGCCGGACGGGCTCGCGGAGAAGCTGCGCAACCGGCTGCGCAAGGAGGGCCCGCTGAGCTTCGAGGCGCTGGCCTCGGGGACGGACTCGCCGAAGGACGCGGTGCGCGGGGCGTTGCAGCTCGAGTGCCTGCGCGGGCGCGTGCTGTATGACATCGCCAAGGGGACGTACCGGCCGCGCGAGCTGCTCTCGGCGCCGGTGGACGAGGCCGTCATCCGCTACGGCAACGAGCGCGAGGAGCGGGCGCACCGGCTGCTGGGAGACGGAGGCCCGGGAGCGGGCGAGGTGAAGCTCACCAAGGTGCACGAGGTGGTGGGCGTGGGCACGCGGCTGAGCGGCGAGGTGGTGGACCGCGAGGCGGTGCGCAGCTTCTTCCCCGGCTTCATGTTGGACCTGGAGGGCCGGGTGCGCGAGGCGAGCTGCGGCTGCCCGCCGTACCGGCGCTCGGGGATGCGCGAGGGCCCGTGCGAGCACATGATCGCCCTACGTCTGGCGTACGCACGGCAGCGGGCGCAGGAGGAGGCGCTGCGGCAGACGCCGAAGGGACGGGCTCAAATCCGCGCGGAGACACGCTCGTACGTGCGGCGCGACGAGGCGGGCCAGGAGCAGGTGTACCGGGTGTCGCTGGACGGCAAGCTGGTGTCGGTGGAGTGGGGCCCGCGCCTGGGCGAGCAGCGCCACCAGCGGCTGTGGTTCGACACGGACGGCGAGGCCCGCACGGCCTACTTCGCGCGCCTGGAATCGCTGGCCGCCGAGGGCTTCATCGACTCGGTGGGCGGGGCGGTGTAGGCGTCACCAGGAGAGGCTCGCGGGAGGCTCACACGCCTCACCCGGTGATGATCTTCCCCATCGCCTCCGCGAGCTTCTCCGGCGTGCACACCAGGATGTCCATCCCTTCCTTGCGCAGCCGGCCCGCCGTGCTCCGGTTGTATTGAGGCTGCGCGTCATAGCCGAGCGCCCCCAGCCCCACCATGCGCACGTTCGCGTCCACCAGCCGCCGCACCACTCGCACGAGGTCCTCCTCGGAGCGGCCTTCGTAGAAGTCGGTGATGAGCACGACGATGGTGCGCGCGGGCTCGCGCACCAACCCCGAGCAGTACTCGAGGGCCCGGGTGATGTCGGTGCCACCGCCCAGCTGCACGCTCAGCAGGACGTCCACCGGCTCTCCGACCTTGTCGCTCAGGTCCACGATCTGCGTGTCGAAGAGCACCAGCGACGTCTTCACCCCGGGCAGCTCCGCGAAGATCGACGCCATCACCGCCGAGAAGATCGCCGACTCCAACATCGAGCCGGACTGGTCCACGCACACGATGACGTGCCAGGGCCGCTTGTTCCTCTCGGCCGCGTGGAACCAGATCCGGTCGATCAACAGCTTCTGCCGCTCGCCGTTCCAGTTCTTGAGGTTGCGCCGCAGCGTCGTCCGGAGGTCCAGGTTCTTGAACACCCGCCTCGGCGAGTGCTTGTCCTTGCGGATGGCTCCCGTGATGGCCTGCTCCACCCGCACCTCGAGCTTCTTCTTGAGCTCGTTGACCACCTTGTCGATGACCTTGCGCGCGAGCACCCGGGTCTTGGGCGTCAGCAGATCCTTGTGCGTCAGGAGCGTCTTCACGAGCTCCACGTTGGGCTCTATCCGCTCCAGCAGGTCGGGCTGCTCCAGCAGCTGGCGGATGCCCTTGCGCTGGACGAGCTCGCGCTCCAGCACCTCCCTGGCCTGCCGGGGAAACAGCTCGTTCACCGAGTCGATCCACCGAGGGACCGTGAGGTTCGAGCCGCTCGAGCCGCCGCCCCGCTCGTTGAAGAGGAAGTCGAGCGCTTCCTCCGCGCCCTCGCAGTCCCCGTCGCCCACGCCGGGCGAGAGGTGCAGGCCGCTCTGCTCGGCGCTCTTGCCGAGCACGAGCCTCCAACGATTGAGCAGCCCGCGCTCCTGGTCGCTCAAGTCCTTCAGCGACCGCGCCCCGGGCTTTCGCGGCGTGCTCATGCGAAGTCCCACTCCTTCATGATCTCCCCCACCCGCGCGTCCAGCTCGGAGAGCTTCAGCGCGGCGCCGACACTCGTCTCCAGCTTCGTCACCGCCGCCGCGTCGTCATCCTGGAGGCCATACATCACGGCGACCCGGTCCCCGAGCGAGATGCGCGCGCGCTCGTGCACGGCCTCGAAGGCGCCGCGCGTGCGCGGCAGCAGCATGAGGAACTGGTCCCAGCTGGCCACGCGTAGCAGCTCGTCGATGGCATGGACGATGCCATCGGCGCCGAGCATCAACGCCGTCCTGCTCGTCTCCATGACGCCGCTCAGGTAGTCCCCGCACTGGACCATCTCCTCGGGCAGGGCCCTGGCGAAGCGCGCCACGTCGGCGGCGAGGTCCTCGGGCGATTGCGCGCGGATCTCCGTCAGGACGCCAGAGAGCGCGCCGCGCAGGCGCTGGCTCTTCGAATCGGCGAGCGTGGTGCGCGCGTTCTCGATGAACAGGTCGCGATCCAGGCTCGCGCCCTTCTCGCCGATGAGCACCTCCGCGAGGCTCTTCACCCCGGCCACCACCTCGTCGAACTCCTCGGGCGGGACATTGGCCGCGTTCGGCATGGCGAAGCACGCGCGGCCGAAGCACCGCTGGATGAGGCCGTCGAGCAGGTCCTTGTTCAGACGGCGCCGGGCGGCCTGACGCTCCAGCACCACCAGGTGCGTCAGCGCCTTTCCGAGCGAAGCCAGGCGTGTGTCCGCGTCGATGGCCCCGCCCACCGACGCCTGCAGGCGCAGCACCATCCCGGGGAGATCCATGTTCACGGCGCGCAGCAGGCGCTCCGCGACGGCGCCGGCCGAGCCCGCCTCCCGCGCCAGCTCCTCGTCGAGCCTGGCGAGCGCCGCGGACTCCACGCTGTCGCCGTGGACGCTCTCCTCGATGAGCGCGGCCTCGGCCTTGGGGGTCCACGCGACCTCCCACTCCTCGGTGAACAGGGTGCCCGCCTTGTCCACGTTCAGCTGCCGGGCGAAGGGGATGCCCATCTGCGCGAGCCGGTGGAAGAAGATGGATCGCCGCTCGTCCTCCGCCTGTTGCAGCTTGAGAACGACCTTGGCCTTCCTGTCCTGGGTGACGTGCTCGCCCAGGTCCAGCTCGTCGAGCGCCTTGTAGAAGTCGTAGAGGAGCGGGAGCTTGCCGAGCGCGGGGGTGACGCGGCCCACGGCCGTGCCGGTCTCCACCGCCTTCATCGCGCCCAGCAGGTACCTGCCCTCCTCCTGCGGCGAGCCCTTGCAACAACAGGAGATCAGCGCATCCCGCACGTCGTCGAGGATGGGCGCGGAGCGGTTGCGCAGGCTCGCGAGCATGCGCGCATGCTGCGTCACCGAGATGGCGTCCGCCGGGGACAGGAGCTCTCCGTCACGCCGGCCGCGCGCCAGCACGCCGACCACGTGATCCACCATCGCGGCGACGGGCGCGTTCGCGGGGTCGGACTCGGAGTGCTGGAACAGGCGCTCGTAGTAGAGGGGAGCGCGGTTGCCGGCCCCATAGCCGGTGCCGGAGCTCGTCCTCAGGTACGAATACGGCGCCAGGGAGTTGTACACGGTGCCCGGCGGAAGGGCCCGGCCAGGCTCCGTGCTCTTCTCGAGGAAGATGTGGAAGCCTCCGCACACCACCATGGCCTTCTCGGGCGGCGTCCGGGTCTCGGCGAGGGTGCGGGTGATGGTGCTCCACATGTGCGCTTCGCGCAGGAGCGTGCCGTCGGACTCCATCCACTCGCGGGGGGTGGTGGCGCGCACCGCGGCGCAGAAACAGGCCAGGTCGCGCCGGAAGCTCTCCGTGTCCGCGTGGCGCGAGGGCACGTCGAAGAGCGCGTCCCAGCACTCGTCGAAGGTGCGGTACCCCGCCGCGTCCGCGAGCTTCTGGTAGAAGCTGCTCTCCACCGCGAGGTGCTCCCAGCCGGGCTGGCTCTCGGGGTGCTCGGCCACGGGAGGCGCGTCATCCCGGGTCGGCGGGCCGCTCTCCCGTGGCGGCCCCTGGAGGCCTCGCTCGGCCGCGCTCTTCACCCGGGCACGGAAGGGCAGATCGATGAACACCACGCGCGCCCCGAGCGCCACCGCCTCGCGCATGGCCACGTACTCGGGTGAGTACGAGAGCAGCGGATAATAGACGGACACCTTGAAGGGCACGTCGGGCGCCGGGCTCTCGATGCCCGCGAGCCCGAGCACGTTGTCGTCGTCGCGGTACGAGGAGAACAGCGCGATCGGCGGCTTCGTCTTCTTGTCGACGATGTGCGGCACCAGCTCCGAGGCGTCCGAGGGCGCCTCGATGAAGACGATCGACGGCCGCCGCGCCTGGATGCTCCGGGCGACGTGGCGGGCGACCGTGGGCGAGTGATGCCGCACCGGGAACCAGTGGAGGGGCTCGGCCAGCACGGCGTTCGCGCGCGCTTCGATGCGCCCGGCGTCGAGCTCCTCGAGGAGCTGAGCGATGGGGGAGGCGGGGGTCATCGGCTATTTGATGGCGGAGATGGCCGCTTCGTAGAAGGCCTTCCACTGCGCGTCGCCCTCCCCGCGCTTCTTGGCCACCAGGGACAGGTACTCCTTGAGCACCTTCACGTCGTCGAGGTCCTCCTTGACGATCGAGCCCACGAGGTTGCGGCCGATGGAGTCGGCGCCCACCACGCCCGAGCCGAAATAGCGGCTGTGGATGGCGGCATCGAGCGCCACGCCGATGGCCTCGGCGGTGGACAGCGTGGTGGAGGGCTTCTGGATGTTGACGCCCTCGGCCGTCACGCCATTGCGCATCTCGCGGAACACCGTGGCGAGCAGCTTGAGCACGGGCTCCTCCACGCGGGCGGCGATCTTGTAGCGCTCGAGCAACTCCTTGGAGCGGGTGCGGACGATCTCCACCTCGGTCTTCTGGTCGGCGACCACCGGGATGTGCACGTAGTTGAAGCGGCGCTTGAGCGCGGCGGACAGCTCGTTGACGCCCTGATCCCTCGCGTTGGCGGTGGCGATGATGTTGAACCCGGGCCGGGCGAACACCATGGCATCCCCCGGCAGCTCGGGCACCGCGATGGCCTTGTCCGAGCAGATGGAGACGAGCGCGTCCTGCACGTCACCCACGCAGCGGGTGATCTCCTCGAACCGGAAGATGGCGCCCTTGCGCATGGCGATCATGCACGGCGAGGCGATCATGTTCTCGGGCTTGGGGCCCTCGGCGATGATGCGCGCGATGTTCCACGAGTATTTGATCTGCTCCTCGGTGGTGCCGGCCGTGCCTTGAATCGTCAGCGTCGAGCAGCCGCTGATCGCCGCGGCGAGGTGCTCGGAGAGCCAGCTCTTGCCCGTGCCGGGATCTCCCACGAGCAGCAGCGCGCGCTCGCTCGCGAGCGTCACGATGGACCGCTCGACGATGGTGTCGTCACCGAAGAACTTGCGCGTGATGGGCACCTCGACCTGGGCGCCGTTGAGGGTCGCGGTGAGCGGCTTCTTCGTCCCGACGATGTAGGCCAGCACCGAGCGCGGAGACAGCTTCCAGGCGGCGGGGACCTCGTCCTGCTCGTTCTGGCGCAGGGCCTCCAGCTCCTGGGCGTATTTGATCTCCGCCGGCTCCTTGAGGAGCTCGGATACGGGAGGGGCCGCGGTCTCTTCGGATTTCTTCGAGGGTCTCGCCATGCTTCGGTCCTCAGAACAGATTGCCCACGAGGGCGGAGACATCGAACGTCTTGTCACTCAGCATGAGATGCTCCAGGCCGTCCTTCTTCACCTTCGCCTTGCCCTCGCCCTTGGTGCCCTTCTTCTTCGCGGCCGGGGCCTTGGGTGCGGACTCGGGCTCGGGGGCCGCGGAGCCGGTGTGGAGCAAGGACAGCGGCAGGAGCATCATGCGGCCGAACTCATAATAGGTGATGCCATAGAGGAGGGGTTTGTCCGCCTGCTCGAGCGCCGCGCGCAGGCGGGGCAGGAGCTCCTCTCCGTCCGGGCCATCGGGGATCACCGCATCGAACGAGAGCCCGTCCGCGCCGCGGAGCGCGAAGAGCCGCCGGCCGTCACCGGTCTTGAGCGGCTGCTTGCTCATCGTGGCCCCGGTGACGACGACCTCTTCCTGCAGCTCGACCGCGAGATCCAACGGGCCCGGCGTGTAACGCTTCACGCGATCGAGCGCCGCGGCGGGGTCGAACTGGAAGAGGGGGGGCCAGTCCGTATGGGCGGGGCCCTCGGTCACGGTGCTCTTGGGCCCGAGTGCGAGCCGGCCGCCACCGCGCTCGTCGAGCATCACCGCCGCGTCGGTGATCTTCACGACCTTGTCCTGGCGGAAGACCCGGGGCATGAACTTCTGCGGCTGACTCAGGTGCAGATAGGCTTCAGCCGGGAGATCCTTCGCCTTGCCCTCGGTCTTGCGCGCGAACACGAGGCTGTAGGTGAGGCTGCGCCCCACGAGCTCCGGCTCCGAGGCGCCCACGATGCGCAGCTTGAACTCGAACGTGTACGCACTGGCGACGGTGCGCTTGAGCACGCCGAGCGTGACGACCTCGAGGGACTTGACCGGTCGCGGTGCGGCCACCGGGGCCGCGGCCAGTGCCGCGAACAGCGCGTCGTTCTTGTCGCGGATCGCCTTCACCATCCCGCGGGCGAGGAGCCACGAGCGGTGGAGGAAGAACGAGAAGCGCCGGATGGAAAACTGCGGGTCCCCGGAGAGGTAGCGGCCGACATCGTCGTTGACGTAGCGCAGCGACGGACCGAGCCGGAGGAACTTGCGGCGCGACGCCTCCTTGAAGGACGCATCGATCTTGGCGCGCGTGGCCTCGGTGGCGACGGGGACGCCCGTGCGCACCAGGTCCTCGACCGCGCGTGACAGCTCCTCGAGGAGCGCGAGCGCGCCTTTGGGATCCTCGATGGGGGGCGCGGCGGCGGGCGGCTTCACGGCGGGCGGGGAGGAGGCCGCCGGGGCCGCGTCCGCTTCGCCTTCTTCACCTTCCTCGCGCCGTGCCGCGACAGCCGCGGCCCACGCCTCGGCGGCGGCCTCGAGGCTGAGCACGCGCTCGAACACGTGCAGGCTGGTGTGCGCGGAGAGGAGCGCACGCGGCGCGTCCTTCGTGCCGGTTTCGGCGGCCCGCAGCGCGGCCATCAGACGCGACGCGATGTGCCCCGCGCCGATGCGCTCCCACTGCTCGGCGAGCGATGCGAGCTTCTTCCAGTCCGCGGCGGACGACGCCGCGAGGCCGCGCACATAGAGTTGCTCGAGCTCCGTGCGGAGCGTGTCCGCCTCCTGTCCGACCTCCTCGAGGCTGTTCATCGGGCGAGCCGGCTACAAGGCATAGTAGTCTTCAGGAGTGGTCTCGGTCGGGCGCCACTCGATTTCACCGGCCTCGGCGCCCTTGTATTTGACGAAGGTGGCGCTCATCGCGTCCTTGTCGATCACCGGCTTCTTGCCCTTGGCCGCGTTCGTCCACGCGGAGAGCCGGGCGGCGTCGATCTTCCCGCCCTGCACCAAGCCGATCATCAACACGAGCATGTGCTTGCAGGGCTTGTTGCCGCTGAGGCCGCCGCAGCGGTTGAGGTTCTGCGTGCAGCACATGAAGTTGCCATGCTTGTCGATCTTGCACGCGTAGAAGAGCGAGTAGTCCGTCTGGCTCTTGACGACGCCGGTGACGTGCTCCTCGGTCACCTCGTCGAAGAGCTGGAAGCGATCGCTCTGGAGCATCGAGGTCGCTTTCTGGACCCGGGCGGAGTCGGTCTGCTTCCTGAGCTGCTCGACGAAATCCGGGAGCTGGGGGGTACGCGCTGGCACTGGAGCGGGTGCCGCGGCGGATGCCGTGGCAGGCGCCGCCGACGTTCCGGTGTTACCAGCCGCTGCGGGTCGGATGATCTTTCGCGTGGCCATGACCTTACCTCTCGGGTGCGCAGTCTAGCGAGGGCAGGGGTCCTCCTGTCCAGCACCCGCCGGAAGCCCGGAGCCGGCTCGAGCGTCCGGGGAGGTGTCACGAAGGGTGATGATGGAGCCGAGGCAATTCAGGGCCGCCAAAGGGACTCCCATTCGGTGGCACATCGCCGAACGCGAGGTAGCCGACCTCCTGCGAAAGATCTTCCAGAGAGAAGCGCTTGGCACCATCAAGGTCGTTCACACTCCGCTCACACACCCTTGAGGTAGGAATGGACGAATCGTACTACTTGGGAACGTATTGGCTGGCGAGGCGAGAGACCGCCGAGGCATGTGCCCGGCGTACCGAGGCCTTTTTCCGGCTGCTGGCTCCATGTGACCCGAGCCTGTCCCAGTGGTTCGAAAAGGGTTGGACCCTCGAGGAAGCGCTGGCGCATCGCTGCGAGCTCGATGCAGCGAGCATTGCAACGGAGTTCAGCCAACAAGAATGGAAAGAAGGACGATTCGCTGGTGAAGGCTTCTCCCTGAGGCTCTGGAATGGGGAACTCCACGAAGCAGCCAGCAGCATGTCGCTTCTCTGTGGCGACGCATCCGTCTGGGTCTCCAACCTGTGCCTCTTCAACCCACCCGCAGAAGGGCCCGCTGCGGAGCGCGTGCTCCAAGCCCCCATCCTCGCGCGGATACTCCGGGCCATGGCCGTGGCCTTCGAGCCCGAGTGGGGCATCGCCACCTCCCATGAGCTTCACGAACGGGTGGCACCGGAATCCACCGAGGGCGGCACCTTCATCGGCTGGCTCACGTACTTCTCCCACCGCCGAGGCCCCCTGCCGCCCCTGCCCTCTCCCGTCCACACCGAGCCCGTGGAGGACAAGGGCACGCTCGTCATCCTCACCCCCGAGCGCCTCACCGCCTCCAACCCCGCCCACGTGGCCCTGGCCCGCGATGTCTCCGAGCGCCTCGCCCGGGCCGGCCTCCTCACCCCCCTGCGCCCGTGGAATGAATGACGCCGTTCATCGACTCGGCCTGCGGGATGGTGTAGAAACCCCAACCGTCATCTGGCCGCGACCCTCGCGGCCGGGAGGGGTGGACGCGACGACGCACGGCAGACGCGCCAGGTAGCGCGAGTGGTCGAGAGAGGTCCGGAAAGCATCAGCCTTCGCGCCTCGAGCGCGGGAGCGGCGCTGCGCCGCTCTGGAAGCAATGCAGGACACTCTCCGCAAGGTAGCCTGTTCTTGGCTCTCTCCCGGTAGAGGGGTCTAGGCCTCTCGGGGAGCTGAGCCAACGACGCAACCGCCGTTTCCCCAAGAGGCCTAGACCCCTCTACCGGGGAGAGCCGGTGAGGCTACCGTGCCCCAGGTGAGCATGTGGTGATTCCAGGCCTCTCTCGACCGCTCGCGCCGCCCCGTCCCCCCCTGACGCCTCCTCGCATCAACGAGGTGCTGTGATGACCGCGAAGCTCGAGACGTTCGTCCCCGCCGCGGCCCCCGTGGTCGTGCCCTCTCCCGCTCCAGCCGCCCCCTCGGCCAACGCCGTGGCCCAGCGCGATGCCTCTCAGCGCGAGGAGCAGGCCCGGCTCGCCCGGTGGAAGGCGATTGAGGAGGCCGGCGGCCAGGAAGCGTGGGTCGAGGCCGAGCTCAAGGCCAAGGGGCTCGCGCCCGAGCACGAGGATCCGAGCGGACTCTCTGAAAAAGAGAAGACGGCCTGGAAGGAGAAGAAGAAGGCCGAGGCCGCCGAGCGCCGCGCGCTGAAGCGTCTGGCGTGGGAGGCGTGGCGCACCGCGCACATCCACCACCTGGGCGCGGGGGTGCACTGGGAGGAGGCCGGGGGCCCGGACAAGTTCGACCTGAAGGACCGCGAGGAGCGGGCGAAGTCCAACGGGCTGCCGGAGCTGGAGTCGGCGCAGACGCTCGCGAAGGCGCTGGGGCTGAGCGTGTCGCGGCTGCGCTGGTTCGCCTACCACCGCGAGGTGGACACGGGGACGCACTACCGCAGCTGGGAGATTCCCAAGCGGGACGGTGGGAAGCGGACCATCACCTCGCCGAAGAAGGAGCTGAAGGAGGCGCAGCGCTGGGTGCTCGCCAACGTCGTCGAGCGGCTGCCGGTGCACGGGGCGGCGCACGGCTTCGTGGCGGGGCGCTCCATCGTCACCAACGCGCTGGCGCACAAGGCCGCGGACGTGGTGGTGAAGATGGACATCAAGGACTTCTTCCCCTCGGTGACGTGGCAGCGGGTGAAGGGGCTGTTGCGCAAGGGCGGGCTGGCGGAGGGCACGGCGACGCTGCTCGCGCTGATGGCCACCGAGGCGCCGCGCGAGGTGGTGCAGTTCCGCGGCAAGACGCTGTACGTGGCGAAGGGGCCGCGCGCGCTGCCGCAGGGAGCGCCGACGTCTCCGGGGATTACGAACGCGCTGTGCCTGCGATTGGACAAGCGGCTGTCGGCGCTGTCGAGGCGGCTGGGCTTCACGTACACGCGCTACGCGGACGACATGACGTTCTCCTGGAAGAAGAGCCGGGGGAAGACGGAGGCACCGGTGGCGGTGCTGATCGCCCGGGTGGAGAAGGTGCTGGAGGCGGAGGGCTTCCGGGTGCACCCGGACAAGACGCGGGTGATGCGTCCGGGGAACCGGCAGGTGGTGACGGGGCTGGTGGTGAACGAGGCCGCGAAGGGCCAGCCCGCGGCGCGGGTGCCGCGCGAGGTGGTGCGCCAGCTGCGGGCGGCGCTGCACAACCGGGAGAAGGGCAAGCCGGGCAAGGAGGGCGAGACGCTCGAGCAGCTCAAGGGCATGGCCGCCTTCATCCACATGACGGACCCGGCCAAGGGCCGCGCCTTCCTGGAGCGGCTCAGCGCGCTGGAGAAGCGCGAGGCGTAGGCCTCACCCCCGCGCCCACGGGCGCAGCAGCGCACGCGCCGGGGCCCCGTCCGAGCCCGCCACGCGCAAGGGCAGACACACCAGCTCGTAGTCTCCCGGCGCCGCCTCGCCCAGGTACAGCCCCTCGATGATCCAGATGCCCGCGTCGAGCAGCGTGCGGTGCACCCCCGGGCCGTCCTCGTGGAAGCCCGCCACCGACAGGTAATCCACCCCCACGCACCCCACCCGGCGCTCCGCCAGGAAGTCCGCCGCCTCCTTCGTCAGCCCGATGAAGGACTCCTGGAACGGCAGCTCCCACCAGCGCCGGTCCGAGTTGCGCGTGCGCAGCAACAACTTCTCCCCAGGCTTCGGCTCATACGCCCGCAGCGCCTCCGCGCGCACCTGCCCCTCCCCCGGCACGTGCACCACGCGCGCCCGGCCCATCGTGGCCTCCAGCGGAATCTCGTCGATGCCCGCACGCCCCGAGAAGAAGTGCACCGGCGCGTCCACGTGCGTCCCCGCGTGCGCGCTCAAAGACAGGTGGGTGACATTCGCGTCCGCCCCCTCCTCCAGCGACTGCACCCGTTTGATCTCCGGGACCGGGTCTCCGGGATAATGGGGCATCGCGGAGGACAACGGGATGGAGACATCCAGCCACGGGGTGGAAGGAGGCGGTGCCATATCCTCACAATCTGGAGCACCTCACCCGCCGCGAAACCCACCCACGCCCGGCGTCCCACCGTGCTCGCCTGCCTGCTCGCCCGGGGAACTGGCCTCCAATGTGGCTGGAGCGCCCACCATCTGCTACGAAGGGGGCCTCTTCCACCCCGGGACTTCCCCCCTGCCCGCGGGTGGTGGCCCGGCATGAATTTCCCTTCGCGGCTGCACGCACTGGCGGCATTCCTGCCCGGCTCCCTGGTGCGCGCCCTCCAGGCGGACACCTCCCGCCCGCGCGCCGGTGCCCTCAGCGAGCAGCAGGGCGCCGTCCTCTTCGCCGACCTCACGGGCTTCACCGCCGTCGCCGAGGCCCTCGAGAACAGCGGCCCCTCCGGCGCCGAGCGGCTCCGCGGCATCCTCGACGCCTTCTTCTCCCGCCTCATCGACACCCTCCTCGCGCACGGGGGCGACGTGCTGCGCTTCGCCGGAGACGCCCTCGTGGCCCTCTGGCCCGTGGGCGCGGACGGAGACCTCGCCCAGGCCGTGCGGCTCGCGGCCCAGTGCGCCCAGGCCGCCCAGGGCCTCATCGACGGCAGCCAGCCCGTGGATGGCGTGCGGCTGCGCCTCAAGGTGGGCATCGGCGCCGGCACCGTGCGCCTGTCCGACGTGGGCGGCGAGAAGGGCCGCTGGGACTTCCTCGCCTCGGGCGAGCCCCTCCTGGAGATGGCCAAGGCCCAGGGCGCGGCGCTGCCGGGGGAAATCATCCTCGGCCCCCGCGCCTGGCCGCTGCTGCGGCGGGCCCAGGGCGAGCCCAAGGGCGCCGCGGGCTGGAAGCTGCTGTCCATGGATCCCGGGCCCCTGCCGGACGTGCGACCCCAGGAGCCGGTGCCGCCGGAGCTCGAGCCCGCGCTGTGCTCCTACCTGCCGCGCGTGGTGACGCACCGCCTGGAGGCCGGCCACGGCCAGTGGCTCTCCGAGTTCCGCACCGTCACGGTGCTGTTCATCAACCTCGCCGCGCCCGGCTTCGCCTCCGGCCAGCGGCCCGAGGAGCTGCAGCGCGCGCTGAGCACCCTCCAGGCCGTCCTCTTCCGCTACGGCGGCAGCGCCAACCAGGTGGTGGTGGACGACAAGGGTGTCGTCATGGTGGCGGCCTTCGGACTGCCCCCCCTGTCGCACGAGGACGACGCGGCGCGCGCGGTGCAGACGGCGCTGGACCTGCGGGGCGCGCTCCAGGTGCTGAATCTCCCGTACCGGCTGGGGCTCGCCACCGGCCGCGTCTTCTGCGGCACCACCGGCGGGGCCACGCGGCGCGAGTACGTGATGGTGGGCCACACGGTGAACCTCGCCGCGCGGCTGATGCAGGCCGCCGTGGACGACGTGCTGTGCGATGCCACCACGCTGCGGCTGGCCTCCTCGCGGCTGCGCTTCGAGACGCTCGCGCCCCTGAAGATGAAGGGGATTACGCACCCGGTGCCCGTGTACCGCCCCGAGCCCGGTGGCGAGAACCCCACCGCCCCCGCGCAGGGCGCGCGGCTGGTGGGCCGTCAGGAGGAGCGCACCCGGCTCGCCTCGGCGGTGCGCGCGCTCGCCGAGCGGGGCGTGGGCGGCACCGTGCTCCTCGAGGGCGAGGCCGGCATCGGCAAGTCCGTGCTGGTGGGCGAGCTGCTCGAGCGCGCCCGCGTCGCGGGACTGTCCACCGCGCTCGGCCTGGGCACGGCCGTGGAGGGCGCTCCCGTCTGGCACGCCTGGCGCTCCATCTTCTCGCGCCTGCTCGGCCTCGAGGGACTGCCGGACGAGGCCGCCCGCACCGCCCGTCTCCTGGAGCGGCTGAGCGCCTGGCCCGAGCAGGAGGCGTGGGCCCCGCTGCTCAACGACGTGCTGCCCGTGGAGGTGCCGGAGAACGACGCCGTGCACACCATGCCGGCCCCCCTGCGCACCGCCACCACCCGTGAGCTGCTCGTGCAGCTGCTCGACGACTGCGCCCGCGAGCGGCCCCGGCTGGTGGTGCTCGATGACGCGCACTGGATGGACTCCGCCTCGTGGGAGCTCGCGCTCGCCGTGCAGCGCCGGGTGAAGCGGCTGCTGCTGGTGCTCTCCACCCGCCCCCCCAACGAGTCCACCCCCGCCGAGTACCGCCAGCTGCGCGACTCGCCCGGCACCGTGCACCTGCCCCTGGGGCGCATGTCCTACGAGGACGTGCTGGCCCTGGTGCGCCAGCGGCTCGGCGTGCGGCACCTGCCCGCCCAGGCCGCCACCTTCATCCGCGACCGCGCCGAGGGCCACCCCCTCTTCAGCGAGGAGCTCGCCTGCGCCCTGCGCGACGCCGGCTGGCTCGTCATCGAGCGCGGCGAGTGCCGCCTGGGCGCCCGCTCCGTGGAGAAGATGGCCCTGGAGCTGCCCGGCACCATCCAGGGCCTCATCACCAGCCGCATCGACCGGCTCACCCAGCAGCAACAGCTCACCCTCAAGGTGGCCAGCGTGCTCGGCCGCGCCTTCCCCTTCGAGCTGCTGCGCGCCGTGCACCCGGTGGAGGCGGACAGGCCCACGCTGCCGCAACAGCTCGCCGAGCTGGAGCGGTTGGACCTGGTGCAGCGCGAGGAGTCCGACTCCGGCCCCGTGTATGCCTTCAAGCACGTGCTCATCCAGGAGGCCGCCTACCACCTGATGGCCTTCTCGCAGCGCCGGGAGCTGCACCGGGCCGTGGCGCTGCTGCACGAGCGCGAGCAGGAGGAGCGGGGCGAGCAGCTCCAACCCCTGCTGGCGCACCACTGGCGGCTGGCCGAGCAGCCCGAGCGCGCGCTGGAGCACCTGGAGCGGGCCGCGGAGGCCGCCGTGGCCCGGGGCGCGCACGCGGAGACGGTGGCCCTGCTCAAACGCGCCCTGGAACTGGCCGCGAGCGGCACCGAGCCGGTGGACGCGCTGCGCCAGGCCCGCTGGAGCGCGCGGCTCGGCGCCGCGTACCACGCGCTGGGCGAGACGGAGCACAGCCTGCGCCACTGTGATGCCGCCCTGCGCATGCTGGGACAGACGCGGCCCGGCTCGGGCGCGGGCTGGGGCGGCCGGCTGGCGTGGGAGGTGACGCGGCACGTGGGGCGCATGCTGCTGGGGCGCTGGCTGCCGGCGCCGCGCTCGGACGCGGAGCGGGAGCGGCTCACCCTGGCCGCGGGCATCTTCAGCACGCTCGCCCAGCAGAGCTTCTACACGGACCGGATGTTGGAGCACTTCACCGCCAACATCGCCGCCGTGAACTTCGCGGAGGCGGCGCGCGACTTCTCCACCTCCACCCTGGCCTACAACTCGCTGGGCTACATGGCGGGCCTGGGGCGGATGAGCGGGCTGGCGCGCCGCTACTTCCACCGCGCCAGCGTGCCGGGAGCCTCGCGCCACCCGCATACGGACATCGTCGAGGGCGCCTGGCACCTCACCTTCGGCCGCTGGGAGGAGGGCCTGCGGCTGGTCGAGCGGGGCGTCTCCGAGGCCCGCCGCCTCCACGCGCACTTCACCCTGTGCACCGGCCTGGAGGTGCTGGGCATGGGGCTGGAGCTGGCGCGCGAGCCGGGCGCCGCCCAGTACGTGCGCGAGTCCATGCTGCGCGAGGCGACGGAGGTCTCCAACGTCATCAACGTGCTGTGGGCCCTCACGGAGATGACGCCCACGCTGCTGCTGCTCGCCCGGCAGGACGAGGCGGCCGAGCGGCTGCGCGAGGCGGAGGTGCTGCTGGGCCTCGCGGACCCCACCAACGCCCTGCGCTTCCGCTGCAACGCGGCGCTCGTGGCCTGGCGCCAGGGAGAGCCCGGCCGGGTGCTCCTCCACGCGCGCGAGGCCCTGCGGCTGCTGCGCAAGCGGCCCCTGGTGATGTGGTCCGACCTCACGTCCCTCACCTCGCTGGTGCAGGCGTGTCTGGAGCTCTGGGAGGCCTCGCGCGGCACCGGAGACGGCGAGCCCCGGGCGCTGGCCACCGCGTCCCTCCGGATGCTGCGCAAGGCGAGCCGCTTCCACCCCACCGCCCTCAGCCGCACCGCCCGTCTCGAGGGCACGCACGCCTGGCTCGAGGGCCGCACCGGCCGGGCCCGGGCCCTCTGGGCGCGCGCCATCGCGCTGGCGAGCACCTGGCGCATGCCCACCGACGAGGGGCTCGCCCATTACGAGCTGGCGCGCACCTCCGAGCCCGGGGGCGCCCGCGCGCTCCACCTCTCGCGGGCCCGCCACATCTTCGAGCACCTGGACGCGCCGGGCCCGCTGCGGGCACTCGAGGCCCTGGAGCAGCCCCTGTTGCCCGCCCCCGCGAAGGCCTCGGCGGGCTGAGGCGCTCCGGGGCCGTCACGCCGCGTCGAGGGTGCCTCCGGGCCGGATGCGAAAATCCCTCCGGGAGAAGCGCGCCGCGAGCGCCTCGGGCCGCGCCGAGTAGTCCACCCCCACCTCGCTGCTGGGGAGGTAATGGTACGCGGCCCGTACCTCCTCGGGACCCACCGCCACCACCGTGAAGCCGTGGGCGTTGGGGTCCACGAAGGCGATGCCCGGATTGCCCTCGCGGAAGGTGGCCGCCTGCTCGGTGACGACGTAGCGGTAGACGGCCGAGCCGGGAGGGAAGCCCGCTGCCTCCACCGCCGCCCCCGCCTCCTCCTGCACCGCGGACGAGGAGATGGCGGGCGCGGTGAGGACCGGCACCCCCTCCTCCACCGATGCGAAGGCCGCGTGGATGTCCCCCGCGACGACGAGCGCGTGGCCGTCCGTGCGCCCCCCCAGCGCCGACAGCAGCGAGCGCCGCTTGTCGGGGAAGCCGTCCCACTGGTCCACGCTGAAGTAGTAGCGGTTGCGCACCGTGGGCGGCTCCACGTCCGTCTTCGCCCTCAGGTCCCAGATCATCGACGTCATGGACACCGAGCTCGCCATCACCTTCCACGTCTGGGGGCTCGCCCCCTCCTGTAGCAGCCCCAGCAGCCACGCCTCCTGGTCCTTCCCCAGCGCGTCCTGGGCCTCGCCGTTCGAGGCGATGTTCCGCCAGGCCGCGTACACGTCGAAGGTGTCCTTGATGACCACGTTGCGCGCGCCGATGCTGGAGAACAGCTCCTGCTTGCCCATGTGCACGAAGGCGATTCCCCGGGGCTTGCCCGCCGGGTCGATGGGACCCGCCCCCGGCTGCGCCGCCGCCACCAGCACCGGGTTGGCGTAGGCCAGCGCGAGGGGGCCCTTCACGAGCGCCGCAGCCCGCGCCGAGGCCGCCTCGGCCGTCAGCCCCGCAGCCACCGCGAGCTGCACGTACGCGCCCCGGAGCACGGCCTGCTGCGCGGGGAACTCGTCGATGTTCACATAGGCGAAGGTATCGGCCGCGAAAGCGCCCGTGAGTCCCAGCGAGCCCAGCGCCTCCGCGTTCACGGCCACCGTGGCGGGGTACGCATCCTCGGGGATGAGGTGGTCCGGCCGGTAGGTGCGGTAGTCCGTGACGAGCAGCCGCAGGTGCTTGCCAAAGATGAAGTCCCGCCAGAGGCGCGTGTCCGGGTAGCGGGGCAGCGTCTCGGGATCGATGACTCCCGCTCCCACGTCGGGGTCGAGCGGCATGTACTCGAAGAAGGCGAGCTCCGCGTTGCGGCGCCGCTCGGGTTCGAACTCCTCGGTGCGCCCGTCGGTGTACGTGGCGTGCGCGTCCCAGCAGTCGTTGGAGAACTCATGGTCATCCCAGGTGACGATGAACGGGTAGCGCTCGTGCACCTGCTGGAGGAAGGGGTCCGAGCGGTAGGTGCGGTAGAGGTCGCGGTAGTTGGACAGGGATTGGGCGACGAGCTCGCCGCGTCCTCCCCCGAGGTCCCTCGGCAGGGCGGAGCCGGGGTCGGAGAAGCGCACGACGCGCGCGGGGTCCGGCGAGGGCACGTCCGAGGAGTCGGACTCGTAGATGTAATCGCCGATGAAGAGGACGAAGTCGAGGTCCTCGTCGAGCTGCAACAGGCGCTGCCAGGAGTTGTAGTAGCGGCCGCGGAAGTCCTGGCAGTTGGCCACGGCGAAGCGGACGGGCATGTTGGCGCCGTAGGCGGGAGCGGTGCGGGTGCGGCCCACGGGCGAGCCCAGGCGCTGTCCCTCCTTCTCGACGATGAAGCGGTAGTAGTAGCGCGTCCCAGGCTCCAGACGGGTCACCTTCACCTGGAGGGTGTGATCATTCGCGGCCCGGGCGAGCAGGCCGGACTCCTCCAGGACGCGGTGTTTGAACGCCGCGTCCCGGGCGACCACCAGGGTGAGCGCGATGTCGGCATCGGGGCGCTCGGGGTCCACCCCGCGCGTCCACAGCACCACGCTCAGGGCGTGGGGATCTCCCGAGGCCACGGATTGGGGGAAATACATCCGCCCGTCCTCCACGGGCAGCTCGTCGTCATGGCAGCCGAAGGCGGTGCTCGCCGCGGCGACGACGAGGCACTTCAGGACGGTGCGGCGGTGCAGGGGCTGGGACAAGGAGACTCCTCCGCGTCGGACCGGGCGGGGGGCCCGGAGCGCGCGAGGGTACGCGGTGCACGAAGACACACGGCTCCGACTCCAGGGCAACGTGTCTCCCGTCCGCCACACGCGAGCCGGAGAGAGTCCACTGTCCGATGTTCCCTCTCAATGTTCCCTCTCAATGTTCCCTCTCCCCCCGGGAGAGGGTCAGGGTGAGGGTATCCGGGCCCGTTCTCCAACCCGTGGCTCACGGTGTGGACAGCGGGTTGAACCCGGGATGCGTGGCACCCTCACCCCGTCCCTCTCCCGAAGGGCGAGGGGAAATGACCGCAGTGAAATGACCGCAGTGAAATGACCGCAGTGAAATGGCCCTGCTCAGGGAAGGGCGGTGCCGTCGAAGAAGCGCTGCGCACGCTCGAGCGCGGACAGGCCCACCTTGTTGCCGAGCCGCCGGCCCATGAAGTCATCCGGCGCCACGTGGATGCCGCCCCACAGCCGTGACTGTCCCGCCTGGTCCGCCGCGTCGTAGTACGTGGCCCACTGCAGCCGCACCTCCGTGGAGGGGCCCCGCTCGAACGTCAGGTAGGCATCGCGGCCCGCGACGAACTCGCCGAGGCCCCCGGGGAAGTACGCGCTGCCGGTGAGCGCGGTGAGCACCTCGGCCGAGGCGCGGCTGAAGGTGCTGTGTCCGGAGATGAAGCCCGGGAAGGCGGGCGTCACGAAGGTGCGCAGCTGGTAGGGCATCCACTCGATGGCGCGCATCCACCCGGTGCCGCCCACGTCGTGCACCCGGTCCCCCGGCTCGCCCCGCCAGGTGTTCACCACCACCTGTCCCCGGAAGCGGGCCAGGTGCGCGTGCCGCTGTCCCGGCGCCGAGCTCTCCGCGGTGACGACCTCGATGAGGCCCGGCACCAGGGGCAGACCGTCCGGGTGGTACGCCGGCCCCGAGGGGTCCGTCGACTGGCCCAGCCCGCCCATGTACCGCAACAGGGTGATGGGGCGAGCGGTGGCGTGGGCGCGCTTCACCTCCCAGGCGACGATGGCCGCGTCGTGCACGGCGCCGTTGAGCGCCAGGTACACCTTCACGTCCCACTCCAGCGCGTCCAACGGCTCGCCCGTGCCGAACAGGCGCCGCGAGAAACCGGTCGAGTCCGCCACGCCGTTGGCCAGGACATTCCAGTGTCCCGGCGGCGTCTCGGACTTGGGGCCGTCCGCCCAGAACTCCGCCAGCACGCGCGCGAAGTCTCCCCGTCTCACGAGGTTCGGCGCATACGGCTGACCGGTGATGGGATTGACGGGATGGCCGGTGCCATCGTTCGCGCCCAGGCTGTTGTTGCCGAAGGCTCCGGGCGACAGGTCCACCCGCTCGTCGCTGCCCGTCCAGCTCGTCTTGCGCAGCACCTCCACCACGTGCTCGCGCAGCTCCGGGCCGAACACCGGCGGCGCACCTGCATCCAGGTACAACCCACCGCCCTCGGGGCGCGTCAGGGCGAACGGCGTCACCCGGCCCCAGTGCGCGCCGATATACCCCTGCACCCCCGAGGCGGTGATGATGCCGTTCTGCGTGACGGCCACCGCCAGGTTGAGCGGCTGCCAGAGCGAGGGATGGGCCACCGTCAGCCCGGGCGCGTCGACGCTCAGGGGCAGGTTGGCCGCCTGGAAGCCGGTGGTGTCCTTGTAGTCCTGCTGCTCGTTGGCGCCGTCATCCGCGCCCGCGCCGATGATGAGTTGAGCAACGCGATTGCCCAGTGCGCGCGGGCTGTCCCCCTCCGTGCCCGTGGCCTCCGGCGAGTGCCCGAGCTTCTCCATGAAGGCGCGGAAACACGCGGCGGACGTGGCACCGCCAATGGCTTTCGTATAGCGGTGCGTGAGCACGCGGTAGGCGGCGTAGCTGATGGCCTCCGCGCGCGCCGCCGCCACATCCGGAGCGGAGTGCTTCTCGCGATAGAAGACACCATCGGCCGTGGCGTCATAGGCGGTCCACACGTCCCACATGGCCGCGGACAGGTGGTACAGGTTGCGCGCGTGCACCGTGGGCCGGGGAAGGTCGCGGCGGATGGCGCCGAGAATCTGCTCGTTCCACCGGCGCGCGATGGAGCCCTCGGGGCGCGGATCCACCGACGCCGCCGGACACGAGGCCACGGGAGTCGGACCAGGGCCCACGGGCGCGGGCACCTCGGCCACCGTGGGCCCCCGGTGCAACAGCGTGCCGGCGTTCAGCCCGCCCGACAGCACGTTGCCGCCCACGGCCCACACCCCGCCCTGAGGGTCCACCCACGTCGCGTGCAGCGACTCCAGTTCCAGCGGCAGTCCGACCGCCGCCCGCTGCCACAAGCCACCGGAGCGCCGCTGGAACACCTCGCCGCGGAAGCCCGTGGCCCAGCCGGTGCCGTCCGCCGAGAGGGACACGCCCTGCAGCAGCGGACAGCCCTCGGGCGAGCGGCTCACGAAGCGGCCGGCCGCCTCATCCAGCTCGAGGATTTCGCCCTGGCTCTCGCCGCCCACCACCGTCACGACGCCCCCGGCGCCGTGCACCGTGAAGAGCCGGCTCGTGGTGTCCGTGGGAATCCGCGTGAAGGCCCCCCCCGCACGCGAGCGCAGCACCACGCCCCGCGCGCCCACCACGTACACGTCCCCGCCCGTGCCCCACACCTTGAAGAAGCCGGGGATGTCTCCATCGGCCGTGCGCGGCAGCTCGTCGTACGGCAGCGCCACGTCGCTCCACTGCGTGCCGTCGTAATGCCAGATGAAGCCACTCTGGCCGGACACACTGCCCACGGCGTAGACGTCCTCGGGGCTCGCGCCCCACACGCCGTACACCGTGTGGCGCGCCAGGCCCGGCGTGCGCATGCGGGTGAAGGCGCCATCCTCGTAGCGGAGGATGGTGGCGTTGCCGCCTGCCAGCAGGACGGGACCATTCTCGAAGGCATGCACCCACCACAGGTCCCCGCGCTGGCCGGTGGACAGCTCCGTCCACGCGGTGCCGTCGTAGTGCAGCACCGAGGGCCCTCGTCCCCGGTCCGCGCCCACGGCCCACACGTCCGAGCTCGAGCGGCCCGACACCGCGAGCAGCGCCTCGGGCCGAGCCCCCGCCACGCGGGTCCAGGCAACGGGCTTGGGGTCTGGCGGCACCGGGCACCCGCTCAGCAGTGCGCCCAGCAGCAACGTCAACAGCCAGCCGCCGCGCATGCGGACCCGCGGCTCGAGTGCGGAGAAGAGGGGGTGCTGCGCCATGGGGAAGGCTCCTGCGGACGGCGGGGGTTCAAGGGGCTGCGCCACCGGGGGCGCACGTCTCGGTGCCCCACTGGAGCGTAGCGGAACGGGTATCGGTGGCGCGCTCGGAGGCCTCTGTCTCGAGGGAGGCCGTCAGGCGCACCTCGCGGCCCAGGGACGCGGCCGGGTCGGGCACCACCAGCAGCAGGCCCTCCAGCGTGGCCGGCGCATCCCGGGTGGTGCCCGCCTCGAAGGGCAGGCGGAGCACGAAGGGAGACGACACCACGCTTCCATCCTCCACGCGCTCCAGGGACAGCGTCACCCGGGCGGTCAGGGACGTGAGCTCCCAGGCCCGCATGGACACGAAGACATGCTGGCTGCCCTGGCAGCCGCGTGCCAGCTCGAGCACGGCACCGTCTCCGAGTGCCGTGAAGGCACGTCCCGTCCCGACTTCCAGGCGCGCAGGCGCTCGCGGCGGCAACCCGTCCCCGCCACATCCCGCCAGCAGCAGGCCCAGGACGGAGAGAGCCGACACCACGCGAGGGGGCAAGGGACAGAACGTATCGCGCAAGAACTCTCCCAGGCCGCAGAAGCGTACGGCGCGGAGCATAGGCGAATCAGGCGCTGGCCAAGAGTTGCTCCCCACGCGCGTGGGCCTGCCTGCTCCCCGAGGACCTCCCGGGCTCGCGGCTCACCAACTGGTCCGACTGTCGGACCAGTTGCTCGACCTCGCGCCCGGAGGGTGGACCCGCTCGCCGGCCGGGAGCCTCCCGGGCTCGCTCTTCACGAAGTTGTCCAGCTGTTGGACAAGTCGTGGAAGACCGCGCCCGGCGGGCTCACTCCGCCTCGGAGTCCTCCACCTCGCGCGTCATCTCCACCATGGTGGGGCGCCAGCCGTGCTTCGCGAAGAGCCGCTGCGCCGCCTCGTTCTTCGAGGCGCTCATCAAGATGATGCGCTTCACGCCCCGCGCCTTCAGCTGCCGCACCATCTCCTCCAGCAGCAGTCCCGCCACGCCACCACCCCGCGCCGCCTCGTCCACCCAGACGTCGTGCAGCTCGCCGTGCGCATCGAGCAGCGCGTTCCAGTCCCGGCCCTCCACGGTGGCGTAGACGTAGCCCACCACCGCGCCGTCCCGCTCGGCCACCAGCACCACCGCCCCCTGCCGCTTCAGCTCCCGGGACAGCCACCACTGGTAGCCGGACTCCACGTCCTCCGCGGGTTGCATGAAGCGCTGGGCGTCATACGAGTGATGCAGCCGGACGAGCGCCCCGCCCATGCGACCCAGCGCGGGGGCATCCTCGACGCGTGCGGGCCGGAGGGTGAGGGACATGGCGAAGGGAAGCGGGCTACGGGCTGCTCGCCGAGGCCACGTTCTCCGGGGCCTTGGGCAGCTTCACCCGGAACGTCGCGCCCTGTCCTGGCGAGCTGTCCACCTCGATGGCCCCGCCCAGCCCCGACACCACGCCGTAGCAGATGGAGAGCCCCAGGCCCGTCCCCTCTCCCGGCGGCTTCGTGGTGAAGAACGGATCGAAGATGCGGCTCAGGTGCTCCTTGGCGATGCCCACGCCGTTGTCGCGGATCTCCACCACCACCCCACCGTCCTCCCGCTGGCGCGCGATGATGGCCACCCGCGGCTCCGCGGTGTTCTTCAGCGCGTGCCCCGCGTTGTTCAGCAGCCCGAGGAACACCTGCTCCAGGCCCTGCTCGCTGCCCCACACCGGCGGCACGTCCTGGAAGTCGCGCACCACCTGCGTCTTGGGCCCCAGGTTGTAGCTGGCCCCCGACAGCGCATGGTCCAGCACCTCGCGCAGGTCCACCCACGCCTGCGGCTGCCCGTCCAGCTTCGAGAAGAGCCGGAAGTCATTCACCAGGCGCAAAATCCGGTCCGCCCCCATCAGCGCGTCCGAGCACACCTCGCTCAGCTCCGCCGGGTCCACCTGGTGGCCGCCCTTGGCCTGGTCATCCAGCTCCGAGCGGATGAAGCCCACGCTGGCCATGATGACGCTCAGCGGGTTGTTGATTTCGTGCGCCAGGCCCGCCGACAGCCGTCCGAGCGCCTCCAGCCGCTGGGCCTGCACCAGCCGCAGCTCCAGCCGCGCCCGGTCCTCCATCTCCTTGCGCAGCCGCTCGTTGGCCATCGACAGCTCGCGCGTCCACTCCTCCACCTCGCGCGTCAGGTCCTCCAGCCGCCGGTGGCTCTGCCGCAACAGCTCCCACTTCTCCGTGAGCGCGTGCGCCAGCTGCCGCACCTCGATGTTGTCGAAGGGCTTGCGCAGGATCAGCAGCCGCTGGCTGATGCCCAGCCGCTGCGTCATCTCCTCCCACGAGTAGTCGGAGTACGCCGAGCAGAGCACCACCTGCAGGTCCGCGTCCTCCTTCCACAGCCGCTGCACCGTCTCCACGCCGTCGATGCCCGGCGGCATGCGGATGTCCACGAAGGCCAGCGCGTACGGCCGCCCCTCGGCCACCGCCGCCTTCACCTTCGCCAGGCCCTCCTCGCCCTGGTAGGCCGAGTCCACCTCGAAGCCCGTCTCCACCGGCGCCGCCGACGGCCCGCCGAACAGCGCGGCCTCCATCGCGTCCAGTGCGGTGCTCGCCGGGGCGGCACAGAGAATCTTGCGGAAGTCCTGGTGGATCGCCTGATTGTCATCCACCACCAGGATGCGGCGGTTGGGTGCGGTGGCGGCGTTCATGCCCTGCTCTCCTCGCCCGAGATGGGCAGATCAATGGTGAACGTAGCACCCTGGCCGCGGCCTTCGCTCGTACAGGAGAGGAACGCGTCCATCTCCGCCGCCGCCAGTGCGCTGATGTGAAGGCCGAACCCGTGTCCGTCCTTCTTGGTGGTGAAACCCTGGGTGAAGAGGCGGGGGGCGTCTTCCGGTGAAATCCCCACCCCATTGTCCTGCACCGCGATGCGCAGCCGCTCGGCCACCATGCGCTCCACGCGGATGATGAGCTGCTTGTCCGCCCGCCCGCTCTCCACCAACGCGTGCCGCGCGTTGCTCAGCAGGTTGAGCAGGATCTGCAACAGCTTGTGCCTGTCCACCTTCACCAGCATCCCCCCCGTGTACTCGCGCTTCACCTGGATGCCCAGGCGCTCGAAGGACACGGACTGCAGGCGCAGCGCATCGTCCAGCAGCGCCGTCAGCTCCAGCGGCTCCACCACCCCGGAGAAGCGCGCGTGCTCCTGCTGCATGCTCACCACGGACTTGATGTGCTCCACGCTCTTCTGCAACGTGTGCACCTCCTCCAGCAACTCCTCGCGCTCGCCCATCAGCTGGGACGCGAGCGCCTGCAGGTACGAGGGCAGCTGCCTCCCCCGGCCATCCGCCGTGAGGAAGGCCGCCAGGTCCGCCCCGTGCGAGGCCATCAGGTCCGTGGCCTTCTTCAGGCCCGGCATCCGCGACTGGTGAAGCCGCTCGGCCAGCAGGTTGACGGACACGTTGACGCTGTTGAGCGCGTTGCCCACGTTGTGCAACACGCCGGTGGCCATCTCCGCCATGCCCGCCTGGCGCGACACGTCCAGCAGGCTGCGGTGCATCTCCCCCAGCCGG
The DNA here is from genome assembly GCF_057119385.1 of Archangium sp. Lineage (NCBI taxonomy): Bacteria > Pseudomonadati > Myxococcota > Myxococcia > Myxococcales > Archangiaceae > Archangium > Archangium sp. The sequence continues at coordinate 80,742 of NZ_DBNGVP010000097.1, forward strand.
GCCTCGGCCTCCTTGCGGTCCGTGATGTCCCGGCCGAACACCGTCATCCCCACCACCCGCGAGCCCGTCACGTCGAACACCGGGTTGAGCGAGATGTCCAGCACCCGCGGCCGCTTGAGCCTGGAGGGCGAGGCCTCGAAGCGCACCCGCTTGCCGGCCAGCACCTGCGCGGCGCACTCCTGCCACCGGCGGCGCAGCCGCTCCGGCGCGCGCTCCGGGAAGAGGAAGTCCCCCGGCCCCAGCTCCGCGCCGATGAGCTCCCGGTACATCTCCTCCAGCGCCGGGTTGGCCGCGATGAGCCGCCCATCCGCGTCCACCGAGCAGACGATGTCCTCGGTGTTCTCCAGCAGGCTCGTCAGCTTGCCCTCGTTCTCGCGCAACGAGCGCAGCGCCCGCACCATCGCCAGGTTGGCCTGGTCCCTCGCGGCCAGAATCAGCCAGCTCAACGCCCAGGCCCCCAGCACGAAGAGCGCGGCGAACACGGAGCGCATCCACAGGCCCGCGTTCACCCCGAACCAGAGCGGCAGCACCCCGCCCACCCACACGGCGACCGCCGCCGCGAAGAGGAAACCCGGCCGCGGCCCCAGCAGATAGACGGAGAGGAGGGGGACGAGCATGCAGATGGCATGCGTGCCCACGTGGGGATCCGGCCCGCGCAGCCCGGCGGCCAGGAAGCCTCCCGCCAACATCCCGCACAGCAGCCACCCCGGAAGCCGCGAGGAGCGCCCCCGGCGCAGCAGCACCAGCGAGGCCACGAAGCCCGTCCCCGTCACCCCCCCCACCGCCCCCAGGAACAGGGGCGAGGGCGTCCTCGGCACGAACAGCAGGAAGAGCAGGCAGCACAGCAGCAGCACCAGGTTGGCGCCCACCAGCACCCGGCCCCGGCCGAGCTCCTCGGCGGGGCCGTGCCGCAGCCGCTCGGAGAGGAAGGTGTCCAGCGCCGCCAGCAGCCGGGCCGTGGCTCCCGCACGCGCGAGGCCCTGCCCCGCCGGCTCCAGCCCTCTGACTCCCTGCGCTCGCGCGACCCTGGTGGACATGCTCGACATGAACGGGCGGCTCTCCCTCGCCCCGGCGGCGGGAGTATGCCTGAAACCCGGCGAGCCCCGCAGGAGAGCGGTAAGTCCCGGCGGACAGGAAGTATCCGCTCGCCGAGTCTCCTGCTACCCACGTGGGTAGACTTCACCTCACACGCCCGGCCGTCTCCTCCTCCCACTCCACGTGAAGCCGCGCGCCCAGCCCCTCGCGCGCCACCACCCGCACCCGCGCCCGCTGGCCCCCCGCCAACGCCAGGCACGCCTCCAGAATCCCCTGGTAGTAGGTGGGCTGGCCCATCACCTCGTTGATCCACACCTCGCACGCCGTGGGCGACAGCTCCGTCAGCCGCGACTCCACGTAGTTGTCCGCGCTGCGCAGCGTGTTGTTCAACCGGCGCAGCGAGCGCAACGGCCCCAACAGCCGCGCCACCCCCACCATGGCGCGCCCCATCACCGTGTGCACCAGGCCGTGGACCACCTCCTGCCCCAGCCGCCGCCAGCCCTCCTCGCGCGGCAGCCGCGGGTAGAGGTCCGCCACGGTGAGCTCCAGCGCCCGCTTCCACGTCTCGTCCGAGTAGGCGGGCCGCAGCGGCTTGGACAAGTCGATTCCCACCGCCTTCAGGCCATTCCACGCCTGCAAGGACAGGCGCGAGCGCAGCGAGAAGCGGAAGAGCCCTTCCACCGTGTGCTCGAACACCCACCGCCGCTGCGTCGCCGCCGGACGTCCCACCCCCAGCTCCCGCGACCCCTCGAGCCCCTGCATGCCCCACGCTCCCGTGACAATCACACGGAAAAATTAGGAACGCGCTCCCTCTTCCCCCAGTCCGGCGGCGATCAGCGGGGCAAGGCAGTGATGGATGGTGAACGCCGCGCGGCACGCGGTGCGTCCGGGAGTGTTCAATGGAGGACAGCCTTCCCGGCGGGAAGTGCGAGCCGCCCGGCCGAGCCCTGTCCAGGCGCTCCGCCTCGGGGCCCCCGGGGGGTGCCTACCCTGTGGGGAAAGGAGCCCCGCCATGGAAACCTCCGGCTGCCAGCACCTCGACTCCCTCCGCGACGTCCGCCCGAGCACCCCGAACGGGTGCGAGGACTGCCTGCGCTTCGGCGGCCGCTGGGTGCACCTGCGCCTGTGCATGGAGTGCGGCCACGTGGGCTGCTGCGACTCCTCGCCCAACCGCCACGCCACGAAGCACTACCACGCCACCTCGCACCCCGTGGTGCGCTCCCTCGAGCCCGGCGAGGACTGGGGCTGGTGCTACGAGGACGAGGTGATGCTCGACGGGGAGGAGCTGCCTGCGCTCCCCCCGCCCGGCCAGGGCGTTCCCGCTCCGTCCATTTGAGCGCGGGGGGGAGTGGCTCAGACGGTGATTTCGAGGCGGTTGCCCTCGGGGTCGAGCACGACGCATTCGTAGTAGCCGTCGCCCGTGCGCCGGGGGCCGTCGATGACGGGGTGGCCGTCGCGCCGGAAGCGCTCCGCCAGGGCATCCACCGCCTCTTGCGAGCCCACCGAGAGCGCCAGGTGCGCGTAGCCGGTAGGCGGTGCACGGGTGTCCCCGTTCGCCGCCACCAGGTGCGGCACCGTCATGAGCTCCAGCCGCGCCCCCGAGGCGAAGCTCAGGAAGTACGAGGTGAATTGCTTGCGCTCGTTGACGTACCGCGGCCCCGCGCTCGCCTGGAAGTACGTCTCGTAGAAGGAGCGGAGCCGCTCGATGTCCTTCGCCCAGAGGGCCACGTGTTCGATGCGCATGGGGCCAGTCTACCGGGACGGGCTACCGGGAGCCCTTCAGGATTTCCTCGATGACGGGGCCCTTCGCCTCCGAGTAGTCCCCGCTGTGGGTGATGCCCTGGGCGAGGAGCTCCCGCTTGCGCGCCACGTAGGCCTCCAGGTGCGCGGGGTTCTCCCGCAGCCGGTCGCGGAAGCGGCGCTGTGTCTCCACCTCCGGCGAGTCCGCCGGAATCACGTGCACGTGCAGGTTGTAGCGCGTGCCCTCGTGCTCCAGGCTGCCCTGGCGCATCGGCCTGGACTCGGGCCACGGCTCGTGGCCCGCGGGCGCCACCTGCTTCTGGAAGCCGAGTGCGTCCAAGAGGGACTTCACAGGCTCCAGTTGCTCGGGCGTCACGGGAATCATCAGGTCCACCACGCCCTTGCCCTCACAGCCCGGCACCGACGTGCTGCCGATGTGCTCCACCGTGATGCCGGGCAGGTGGTGGCGTATCGCTTCGCTCACGCGACTCGCGACGTCCGCTGAACGTGGATCATGCGGACGGCAGACCACGGGTTCGCGCACGTAGGGTCCGATGATGCGGAGCACGGTCTCGAACATCCTCCCATCATGCGGTGGATCCTCGGCCGGCGGGAACCCGGGGACCTCGATACCCTCACCCCGTCCCTCTCCCGGAGGGCGAGGGGTTCTTGGGCACGGTGGCGAGGAGTGAGAGGAGCAAGGGCCGAGCACGGTCCTGGACTCCCGGGTGCCGGGACGTATCCTCCGCGTCCTCCTCCGTGGGCGCACAGCGCCGCATCCAGGTGTCCGATGGTCAAGCTCCGATGGCTCCAGGTGAACAAGTTCCGCACGGTGAAGCCAGGGACACGGCTGGCCTTCAACCCGGGCTACAACGTGCTGCTCGGACAGAACGGCACCGGGAAGACCACGCTGCTCAACCTCGTGGCCGCGGCCATCAAATCGAACTTCGCCGACTTCAAGGACGAAGAATTCGACCTCTCGTACGAGCTGGAATCCGACAAGGCAACGGCAACCCTCTCGGTGCGCAACCAGAACCGCGCTCTCCCGATATCCCTCAACTTGAAGGATATTGCGTTCGAGCATCCGCAGCCTGGCGCATGGGTATCCGAGGGCGTGATGCACTCTCCCTCCCTGTCCGTCAGTACGAGCATTTCCAGCAAGAAAACAGGCCTTCACGTCCAACTCGACCTCGAGAACCAACGGGGCTCGGCGCGACGTACAGATGAAGCGGTGCCGGGCCCCTCCCTCGAATTCGATCTGTCCCTGCTGAAGAACTTCCCACCGTGGGTGTTGCTCGTCACCGCGCTGGAGCAGTGGGGAGACAAGACCTCCACCCCGCGGGAGCTGCTCTCCGACTTCCGTGAACTCTTCCTCGAATCGACAACCAGCCGCTTCGACGAGTCACTCGAATACTTCAACAAACTCGGAGAACTCCCTCTCGAGTTGTTCCGATACCCGGACGGCCACATCGCCTCCAGCGGAGCCCTTGATCCCACCGGGGTGATGAATGAGCCGCTTGGTTCGCAGGCACGCGGCAAATGGGGAGCACCCGAGTACCTCCTGACAGATGCCAACCTGCAGCCGTTGAAGCAGACCCTCCAGCTCCTGGACTTCGAATCCGCCGAAGCCATCCTCGAACTGGTGGACTCGCTCAAAGGCCAACAGATCGACATGATGCGGCTCGGCAACCTCCGGTTCTATTTCAGCCACCGTGGAGGATGGAAGATCTCGGAGAAGATGCTCAGCTATGGCCAGAAGCGCGTGCTCTCCTTCATGTTCTATCTGTCCACGGCCAAATCGACCGTCATCGCCGACGAGCTGGTCAATGGCCTCCATCATCGATGGATTCGCGCCTGCTTCGAGGCACTCGGTCCACGTCAGGTCTTCCTCACCAGCCAGAATCCACTCCTCCTCGACTACTTGAGCTTCAAGTCTCCCGAAGAGGTGCGCTCCGCCTTCGTGCTGTGCCGGTGGGAGAAAGGTCCCGAGCAGATGGTCTGGGAGAACATGTCCCAGGAGGCCGCCGCGGACTTCTTCGACTCCTACAAGGTCGGATTCCAGCAGGTCGGTGAACTGCTTCAATCGAAGGGGCTCTGGTGAGCGGCCAGGCCCCGCATCCCTCGGTCATGGTGCTGACCGAGGACTCCGGCGCGGGCGCCTATGACACCGTGTGCGCCCTCTCGAAGGAGATGCTCAAGCAGCTCGTCCCCGGCGTGCAGACCCACCGCGTCCACTTCACGCCCCTGGCGGACGAGAATGCCCGCCGGGCCATGCATGCCAACCTCTGGAAGAGCACCCGCCCGCTCGACCAGCCCAACATCCGCCTGCTCATCCGCAGCATCATCACCGAGCTGCTCAAGCCTCACGGATTCGTCCTCTACCACATCGACGGCGACCGGCCCTGGTCCGAGCAGGAGTCGAGCGAGAACGAGCGCGAGTTCAAATCGCGCATGCTTCCACCCATCGAGGCCGGCATCCGCGCCTACTTCCAACGGCAGCCGCATGACGCAGCGGCGCCCGGCGAGCGCATGAAGCGGCTCCGCCTCCTCGTGCCCTTCTACAGCATCGAGGCGTGGCTCTATCAGAACACCCGTGAAGCACGGCGCCTCTGCGAGGAAGAGGGCTGCAAACAGTGCCCCGTGAAGCTCGCGGACTGGGAGAAGGACCGCGCGAGCCTCGACGAAGTCATCCGCCCCAAGGAGGCGCTCTGCTTCCAGGACAAGCACAACGCGCACCTGGCCTCCTCGGGCTTCCCGGCCAGGCAGGTCTACGACGCCGGAGCCTCCTTCGCTCGCGCGGTCGACGGACTCCTCGACTGTGACGCGCTGACCACCGCCCTGGAACGGACCTACGCTCCCTCCGAGCCGCAGTCGCCCTGATTCACGGAGACCCGGCTCGGGCCCACGGTGGTCGTGCTCACCGGCCGCAATGTCTCCTGGCGCCGCTTCGAGGAGCTGGTCCGCGGGTGAGCCTCACGATTCCAGAGGCGGACTGTCGAGGCCGTTGAGCACTTCCTCGGCCATCCGCCGGTACTGCGGCACACTCTCCACGGCGAGCACGTCACGCATCTGTTGGCGGGCCCCTTCGAGCTCTCCCGCGTCCCGGAGGCTCGTCATCCGGTACATCGCGCGCAGGAATCGGCGCTGCGCCTTCTGGAAGCGGGAGACAATCACTCCCATGAGGGCCTCGGCGCCTTCCGGACTCTTGAGGAACTCTTCTGCCTCGGCTTCACCGATGGCCGCCGTGGGGGCGGTGCGGCGCAGGAGGGCGAGCAAGTCATCGGTGAGCGCCAAGGCGTGCCCCTGCTGGGTGCGTTGCAGGAGAACGGCGAGTTGCTGCCGGTCGTGCAGGTCCGGATTGAGCTGCCCGGTTGTGCGCACCTCCGCCAGCCCGGCCAACTTCTCCAGGGCAATCTCGGCCTGCTCCCGGTAGAAGGGGACGACCTCCACGGCGAGCACGTCACGCATGAGTTGCTGGGCACCGTCGAGGTCGCCCGCATCCCGCAGGTCGTAGGCCCGGTTTTGAGCACGACTCAGCCGCCACGAACCCTCAAAAATGCGGCGCCAGATTTCTTGTAACAGCGTCGTAGCGGTAGACAGGCTGAGGAGGGCGCTCTCCACATCCTCGTCGCTGATGGCCACCTCGCGGGCACTTCGCAGCAAAAGGGCGCACGTTTCATCCGTGAGTTCCAGGGGCTCGCCTTGCTCCAGGACCCGTCTTGCCAGTGCCCCAATGGGGTCCCAATCCATCCGCCAGCCGGACATCTTCGCTCCTACTTCCTACTCGTACGGCGTTCAGGGCACCTGTCACCCGGCCATTCGTGCTGGCTCTCGCAATGCAGACCGGGTCGTGGGGCATGCGCCTTGCCGCAGCGGACCATATCCGTTAGGTTGGTTCGTGAAATGCGGAACTTCTTACCTCCCCGGTCTACCCTGCTTCTGGCTCTCCTGGCGTCCACGGTCATGGCCCATGGACGCGAGGTCAACGTACGAAGCGCCTACATCTCCGGCCGCTCGAGCGAGGGGGTTGATCGACTGTACGTGGCTCCCGGCGCGGCAACCCTCCTCCGGTTTCAGCAACCCTGTGATTCGGCGGGAACGAAGATGCTGGGGTGGGAGGGTCGCTTCGAGCCGGTGGGATGTACCGGGAAATCGGTCGTCATCGTGCCGCTCGTGCGTCTCGAACCCGAGGACCGATTCCTCCTGGTGGTGAGGCTTGCCGATGGGACGCAAGTGCCCTTCACCTTGTCGGGTGCCAACCGCGAGGATGCGAGGCCGCCGGACCAGCAAGTGAACATCTTCCTCGAGCCAGACACCCGCGAGACGCTCCAGGAGCAGCTCGAGAACGCCCGAGCGCGAGAAGAGGGTCTGCTGGATGATGTGCGCCGCTTCTACCGGGAGGACACGCCAGATCATGCGCTCGCGAAGCTCGTCGCGTCGGGGGCCATCCAACAAACCCCGTTCAGGCTCTTCAAGAAGCGAATCATCAAGAGCGAAGGCGAGGAAACGACGGTCCGGATCTACAAGGGCAAGGCCAAGGCCGCGGTCCTCTTCACCGTGAAGAACAATGACCCCTCGAAGCCTTGGAATCTGCTCGAGGCCCGCCTCGTGACGATTCGCCCGGGACAGGACCCGGAGCCCTATGTCTTCGGGGACAAGAAGCCGTTCGCGTTGCGTGCGGACCGCGACGAGATCGCTCCTGGCGAGTCCGGGAACGTGGCCGTCGTGGTGGACAGAAGCGCTTTCACGGCCGAGAACGGGAGCGCTGAATTGCTCCTGGAAATCTATCGCGAGGATGGTTGGAGACAGGCCTACGTTGTTCTGGATGAACGCCTCACGCGCGAGTAGGAGCGCCCCTCATGTCAGTGAATAGAACCCTCCTCCTCCCTTCGATTGGCCTGATGCTCACGTCCCTGGGCTGCCCTGCCGCGGGCGTGGCCCTGCGCGCGGATGGCACCCCCGGACCCGAGAAGTGCTCGGAAGAAGCGCTGAAGACGATGCGGATTCTCCGGATGCACGTCAGTGATGCGGCAGACGTGGAGCTCGACGCCAACCAGATTGGCGCGAGGCCCATCACGCTCTATGAGGGTCCAGTCGAGAGCGTCCTGGATGGTTCGCTTGGCACGCTCGAGCCCATCACACGGCTTTACGGACGGGTATGGACCACCGGGCCCCAGGTGGTCATCCGGTACTACGAGGCGAAACCCCCGGATGGAGATACCGTGCCCATCTGCGCGGTGGCCCGGCTCGGAGACGGTCAGCTCAGGAAGCGTCCGGAGTCGAAGCCCGGAACGGCCATCATCGAGTTCTCCAACGCCTCGGTCTTCGTGGTGGACGCGTTCCGCTGAGCCCGACTCCCCGCCGGTGCTCAGCCCCGGTGTCGCTCCGCCACCCGGTAGAGCCAGGTGAGGGAGCAGTCCAGCAACGCCTGTCGCGAGCGCATGTAGTTGCGGGCCCGGAGGAATGGAAACCAGACGCGGTCGCCCACGAGCACCTGGGCCTCCTCGCGCTTCTGCCGCGGAATCCACCGGCCCCCCAGGTTGCGCACCAGCACCTCTCCCAGGTACGCGCCAATGGCGGGCACCGCGTGCTCGTCAATGGCTTCCCTCAGACGGCTCTTCGGAAATTCCTCGCGCCAGAAGTAGAAGTCGGCATCCGTGAGCGACTCGGGCGTGGCCTCGAAGACGGAGGGCACCTCCGAGTGCAGCAGCGCTACGAGGTGCTCGGCCAGGTCGCTGTACTCCTCGAGCGAGCGCTCCGGGTCGTCCACGTCCGCAGGCAGGGCGGAGCCGGCGGGGCGCCACTCCTCGGGCTCGGGGGGCTGCCACGCGTTGAGCTCGGCAATCCTCCGCTGGCGCTCGTGACTGGCGGCGCGGTCCACCACCCGCGAGAGGAGCGGGGCCAGGTCCGGGTGGAAGCGAGGCTCCACGGGCGCGAGCCTGGCACTGCGCTCCTGCAAGGTGCACAGAATCGTGTCGAAATCGAGGTCCGGCCGCAGGTGGGCGTGGGCGCGGGCCTGCGCCAGCCGTGCCTCCTTGCTGGCGAAGTCCGCCACCGTGGGCCACGTCACCAGGAGGATGGAGCCATTGGGCAACTCCTCCACACGGTGAGCCGGCGTGGACAGCATGCGCTCGCGGCCCACGGTTTCCACCAGCTTGGGGCCAAACACGTTGAGCCAGAACACCTCGTAGATTTTGTCGAACCCGTCCCGGTACTCCGTCTCGTCGTCGCGGCCGAAATTGGGGGCTCCCGCCAATGTTCTGTCGTCGGTACCGTGGGCCATCGCATAGGTAACCGGGTACCGAGAGGCCCAGACGCGCACCAGTTCCACGAAATGGCGGCAACGCTCCACTTCCGTGAAGAAAGAGAGCGGCTTCACCTTGAGCAGGATGCCCAGTCCGGGAGCTCGCGGTGGGAGCCAGAGACTGAGCGACATGTCCAGCACGGGCCAATCCGTCCGGTAGAGCCCCAGGGCCGTTCTGTTCCCATCGCGCCGCTCTTCCAGCGCCTTCCAGACGGCGGCACGGGCGTACTTGCGTTGCCGCTTACCGTTGACGACATCCGGCATCCACTCGCCGGCGTACTCCTCGAGCGCCTGAAGAAGGGGCGCCAACTCGTGCTCCAGTGCCGCTTGCGGGTTGAAAGCACCGTCAAATATGAGTTTGAGGCTGTCCTCCGGCTTCACGCCGTGAAATTCCAGCACCTTCATTGGAATGACACCACCACTCCGGGAACCGCATTCTTGGTCGTGTTCACGGCTCTATTCAAATCGTCAATATCCGTGGGCCTGAGTGCGCCTCCCTCGTAGACGAGGCGGACCCGCTGGACGGGCACCTCGCCGACCGCGCCGAAAAGACGTTGGAGGGAGTCGCGGCGGATGTCCAGCCTCTCGCCGTACTTCCGCAGAGCCTCCCTCGCGTCCTCCATCATCTGCGCTTCCAGGGCTTCGTACTTCAGCCCCGAAAGGTCGCGGCTCTTGAAGCTGAACGTCTCCACGCGCCGTGGCCCTCCGCCGAGCGCACCCTCTTCGATGACAAGTACGTCCGCGTAGCGCAGGCCAGTGTCCGGCTTCCTCACGCCCACCTGGATTTCGATGCGAGGTTTTTCGAAACTGGCATCAGAACACCTGTGTTAGTGGGAATGGATGTGACGACGGTGGTGTTGCTTGGATCCGCGAGACCGCCTTTCTCGAGCGAGGGTTGCCTGGATGCGCCGCTCGACCGCAGGTGTCAGCCGGAAGCAGAAACTGCCCCCCGGCAGAGCACGCTCAGGCGTGAGGATGCCCCTCCTTATCCAGTACCGCACGGTGTTCCAAGTTACTCCGTACTTCTCGACGAGGCCGCGAGTGGAGTAGCGGCCATCAGGCAGACGGGCCGGCGGGCGCGGGCGGCCACTGGGGTGTAGGCCGGGCGGTGGATTGCCCGGCTCGTAGCCCTGGGCGCGCGCCTTGGCCAGCAGCGCCTCCAGTTGTGGCGTCATCTCGAACCAGAAGGGCTCCGTCCCACGTTTGGGCATGGGCGTGCGGCTGTGCACGGGGGTGACCAGGCCGCGTCTGACCCAGTGGTGGACCATCGCGACCGTCACCCCGAAATGAACGACCAGTCCTCTGGTGGAATAGAGCCCCTGCTCGTCGCGCTCGGGCATTCGCGTGTTACATCCTCCCGGGCGTCGCCCAGCAGCAATGCCCCGTCGCGTGCGAAGGACCGCCACGAGCCGCGTGTTGAAGGCTTGGCGCAGGCCGCTCTTGAAGCCACGCCGGTTGAGGTCCTCGGCTATCTGCGTATCGGAGTAGTGCTGCCGAGCCAGGCGCCGGATTTCGGCGATGACCTGTGGCGGCGTCCTTCTGGCCTCATGCATGGTCGGCCGAGGTACCAGCAACTCCGTTATAGCCCCCGTCTTCCAAAGGATTCGGATGCGGATGGCTCGTTTGGGCACTTCCACCGGCGAGAGCACTACCTCCTGGATGAGCAGCCGCAGTATCCGTTTCTTGTCCGAGTTGGTCGTGGTCGGTGCGTTCCACAAGCCAGGCAGATCACGTGCGAGCGCCAGTATCTTCTTCTTGTCCTCGTCCGACAGTTCCAGCTTGTGCGTGCTCCGGGCCTGCTCGTACTCGTGCTCCACCTGAGCGAGTTCCTGGAGCTTCTGGTTCCAGCGTGTCTCCAGCGTGCGGGCCACCACGCGATTCTCCGGCTCCACCGCGTTGTACTGGCGCTCGGCGCGCTGAGCCTCGTAACGTGCCCGCTCCAGGCGCAGCTTCCACTGGCGGTCCACATCAGCGGCCTGCCGTTCCACTTCCTTGAGGACCGCCAGCGAGAGGTCCAACTCGGGCGGCGCGAATGCCGCGAGCAGGGTCTCCACCACCTTGTCATCAATGCGGCGCGCGACGGTGGACCAACAGTTTCCCTCACCGTAGTTGTGCCGGCTGCACTGATAACTGGGGCTGTGGGCGACGGGGTAGAGCGGGCTCATCCGCCGGCCACACTTGCCACACAGCACCAGTCCCTGGAGGAGCGCCTGCCCGTTGCGAGGAGCGCCTCGGCCATGGACATACCCGCTCCTGACCGCGTTTTCTTCTATCCGTTTCAAGTTCTCCAGATGTTCTTCCCAGGTAATGTACCCAGGGTGTGCATCGCGGAAGAACGCGTGCCATTGCTCACGGGCCTCGAGCTTCTCCTGCTTGCGACGCACCACGCCTCCGACGAGGACACGTCGCTCACGGTTTCGTCCCCAAGCATAGGCACCGGCGTACACCGGATTGCGCAGGATGGAGAGGGCATGAGGGACGTCCAGCACGTGCCAGCGGATTTCGGCGGGAGCGCCCCGGTGGGCATGCCGCGAGGGGAAGAGCAGCTTGTTGCGGGCAAAGTAACGCACGGTGCCGCTGACACTGCCCTCCAGGCGGAAGCGCTCGAAGAGAAGGCGGATGGCCTTCTGCACCTGCTCGTCGGGATCGAAGACGAGCGCGCCGTTTTCGAAGACATAGCCGGTGGGAGGGGGGAAGACGAGCTCTCCCTTTTTGGCCTTGTGCAGGATGCCGCCTCGCAGGCGTAGGTGCATGGAGTGGCGCTCGGCGTCACTCATGGTGCCCTTCATGCCCAGCACCAGCCTGTCGTTGAAGTCGTTGGCGTCGTAGACACCATCGTCATCAATGATGAGCGTGTCGGCGAGCGCGCACAGGTCCAGCAGCCGATGCCAATCCGCCGAGGAGCGCGCCAGTCGGGACACCTCCAGCGACAAGACGGCGCCCACCTTGCCGAGGCTGACCTCTGCCGTCAGCCGCTGGAAGCCCTTGCGCTGAGTGGCACTGGCGCCGCTCTGCCCCAGGTCCTCATCAATGACCTCGACCTGGGCGGCGTCCCAGCCGAGCGTCTTGGCCAGCTCCACCAGGGCGTACTGGCGCTCGGTCGACTCGCGATGTTCGTGGACCTGCAACAAGGTGGACTGGCGGATGTACACCAGAGCGGGTCTGGCCAGGTGCTCTGGCCGAATCTTGGTGCTCATCGCTTGCCTCGCGTCTTGAGGGAGACTCGGTGATGACTTTGAGCAGCACGTCGGCCAGCACGCCCAGCAACTCGTGCCGGGCCGCCGCGGGTAGTGCGGCGTAGAGCGCGCCCGGCGGTGGCCGGCCATGGGTGCTTTTCGTCCGACGCACCACCTTCCTGGTCATGAAGCTGCAACCTATGCCTCAAGTCGTCAAGAAGGGCACTGAGCTTGCGGAGCGATTCAGGGTGGAGCTTCGGACATTTCCCTCGGAACTCGAGCGGAGTGGGCCAGGGCCTCAAGTCCGTCCAGTCCTCGGGGATTTTGGCGGGTCGGCCATCAGGAAAGAGCAGCACGACACAAGGGCGTCCGAGGTGCCGGATGTGCTGTAGCAGAGGAAGCGTGCGACCTGCGAACGGATGGAGTGGGTGGGTGATGACCACCGAATCTCGCGACCATTGCGACAATGCGGGGGTGCGTCGATGGAGGCTTGTCGAAGCCCCCCAGGAAGCGGCGCTCGGCCCGAGGCTTCTGTGCGTCGTCTCGCAGAAGCCTCACCATGTCGCGCTCGAAGGCCAGCCCCCGGGCAAACCATCCGCGCAACTGCTCGTAGCCTTTCCACTTGAGGGGGCCCTCGGCGGCCGTGCCCTGCTCCACCTCCTTGAAGCGCTTGTCGTAGTACTCCACGTACTCGCGCCAGCGCGGGCTGCCCCGGGCCTCGGGCGGTGGGGCTTCGAGGGCGGGGCGGTGCTGCTCCAGCACCTTCACGTCCTTGGGCAGGCGCGGGCCCGTGGCCTCGAGTTCCGCCGCCGCCAGCTTCGCCTCCACCACCTCCCGCGT